>NZBT01000008.1 GCA_002688015.1 Candidatus Pacearchaeota archaeon | reverse complement strand
CAGCCTAACTCTGCTATGAGAAAGTGTGCTAAAGTTCAATTAGTTAGAAATGGTATTCAAGTTGGAGCATTCATTCCGGGTAACTTAGCTCAGAAGTTTATTGATGAACACGATGAAGTTGTTATTGAGAGAATTGGTGGAAAGCAAGGAAGAGCAAAGGGAGATATAAGAGGAATTAGGTTTCAAATAATTAAAGTAAATGATCAACCATTACATAGACTTGTAAGTGGAAAGATTGAGAAGGGAAGAAGATGAGTTCTGGAACAGTTAAAGGATTATCGGATGCTTATTCTATGGCAATAGAAAGAGGCCGGATTTTTCGATCTTTTGAAGTATCAGTTGCTCGAAGTCTTGATAGATTAGACAACACTCTTGTAGATCCTGAAGAATTCTTCCAAGATGCTGCAGAGAGTGCTGAAAGGAGAGTAACATTACATTCTGTTTCTGAAAAAGATGGAAATTTTACAGGTGACCCTTGTAAAATATTATCAAGTCCATATGGTCCTGAAGGAAGAATCAGACTTCAGCCAACTAGAACGGATGGACATAGAACTTACTGGATAAAAAGTAATTTGGGGGAAAAACATTATGTTGTTGAAATTTCTTCAGCTGAAGAGGTTGAGCCTGCACCTATAGTGGAGGCCAGAAGATGATTTTAACAGATTTGACAGAAGCGCCATTGACTGTTGAGAAAAGAGCGATAATTTCTGGAGGAGATTCTCAAATTATAAGCGGAAAATTAAGAGAGATAGATTGTGGACAGTATCTTGTTGTTGCTAGAATTGGAGAAGAATCAGATTCTGCTGATAATTATGTTAGACCTTTGATAACTTTAGGTGTTGATATTGGTGATGAAGAGAATCAAGATTATGGTGTTGATGTGGTCTCAATGGGAAATGAAACTAAAGAAGTGAGGGTTTATAGAAGATAAGATGGCAGAACAAGAAATACAAATGGAAGAAGGAAATAATGAAGGGGAAGGGAACTTCAAGATATTTGATCTTTATGATGCAGAAAACATAGAGATAAAGGATCCTGCCTTAGTGCCATATATTAATTTGTCAGGGAAATTATTGGTAAAGAGTCAGGGGAGAAATGTTGAAAAGTTTGGAAAGGTGAGAGTTAATATTATTGAGAGACTTGCAAATAGATTAGCAGTTCCAGGACATATTGGAAAGAAGCATAAGATAATTACTTCTTGGGCAAGTGGGAAATATTCAAGAAATATGAAAACAGTTATGCAAGCATTTGAGATTATTGCTAAAAAGACAAACAAGAATCCTTTACAAGTTTTAGTTACAGCTATAGAAAACGGAAGTCCTAGAGATGAAATAACAATTATTGAGCATGCTGGAGCAAGATATCCTCAATCTGTGGATGCTTCTCCTTTAAGAAGAGTTGACTTAGCGATAAGATGGATTGTTCAAGGATCATATCAAAGATGCTTTGGAAAGAAGAAGAAAATGTTTGAATCTTTGGCTGACGAAATTATAAAAGCAAGTGAAGGAAATATGGAATCATTTTCTGTTCAAAAGAGAAATGATTCTGAGAAACAGGCTGATTCTGCTAGATAATAGTGCTAGGGTATAGATTTATTTATAAAATCCTACATTTTAATGGAATAATGATATATAGAGAATTTACACCAATTTTCTTAAGTCAGAGTGAGCATTTGAATAGATTGAAGAAAGCATTTGTTGCTCTGGAGAAAGTTATTGGATATGTAGATGCAAAAAAACCAATGTTAGATGATGAAGATACAGTTTTTTTGAGAGTGTATCATGAAAGAGAAGTTGATGGTGAATCAGGAATTATTGAACATTCAATTATTGTGCAACCAGAGAAAGGAAGAATTGTTGAATATCACTTTAATAGAGGTGTAAGAGAACATCTTCCAGTTGTGCATGGTAGTACAAAATCAGGTGTTAAGTTGTCTATTGAAGATGCTGGAAAAGATAATATTTATACTTTATTGAGAAAAAGTCCTTGATTAATTATTTTCTTATGGGACAGTAAAATAGACCATTATCTTCCATTAGTTTAGGTAATTGTGACATCCTATTATTTCTGTTGTTAGATTCTACTACTCTTGATGATTTTGATACTTCTGGAGGAACATGATAGGAAATCTTGGGAGGAGTAGTCATATTATATGTGTGATATATAATTCCTGACATCCCAATAAATGAAAGAATTACAACTAAAGGAAAGGGTCCACAATATGATGAACTTGATTCGTTTGACATCCTCTTTTTGCTTTTGTTATGATGGATTGGAAGTTTAAAAATTCTTGTAAACAGAAGTTTTAAAAACCTAATTTTATATGAAGGAATTCTATTCATCAATTGAATTAGAATATATAATGGCACCAACAGATAAGAACACAGATAAGGTTACGCAGCTTATGGGAGATCCAGAGCATATTAGAAATATAGCTATTGCTGCGCATATTGATCATGGGAAGACAACTTTTTCAGATAATTTATTGGCTGGAGCAGGAATGATGTCTGAGGAACTTGCTGGAAAGGCTAGGACATTAGATTTTCACGAAGATGAGGCTACAAGAGGAATTACAATTGATTCTGCTAACGTTTCTATGGTTCACACTTGGGATAATGCAGATTTTTTGATTAACTTGATTGATACTCCTGGACATGTTGACTTTGGAGGAGACGTTACAAGAGCTATGAGGGCTGTTGATGGAGCAATTGTTCTTGTTTGTGCTAGTGAGGGAATAATGCCTCAGACTGAAACTGTTTTACGACAAGCTTTGAAAGAAAGAGTTAAGCCGATTTTGTTCATTAATAAAGTTGATAGATTAATTAGGGAAGTTAAGTTGACTCCTGAACAAATGCAAGAGAGATTTGTTGGAATCATAAATAAAGTTAATGAACTGATTAAGAACATTGCAGAGCCAGAATATGGTAAAAAGTGGCAAGTAAATGTTGCTGATGGATCTGTAGCTTTTGGATCTGCATTTCATAATTGGGCCATGAGTGTTCCATTCATGAAAGATAATAACTTGAGCTTTAAAGATGTTATAGAAGCTTATGAGGGTTCTGATGATAAATATAAAGAACTAGCAAAAAAGGCGCCGTTACATCGAGTTGTTTTAGATATGGTTATTGATCACGTTCCAAATCCAAAGTTTGCTCAAGAATATAGAATTCCAAAGATTTGGCATGGAGATATTGAAAGTAAGTTTGGAGAGGATTTGAAAAATGCAAATCCTAATGGAGACCCTGCATTTGTTTGTACTAAAATTGTTATTGATAAGCAAGCAGGAGAAGTTGCTGCCGGAAGATTGTTTTCAGGAACAATAAAGGCTGGAGAGCCTGTTTATATGAATTTAGCTAAAAGAAATGTTAATGTTCAGCAAGTAAGTATTTACAAGGGAGCTCAGAGAATTCAAGTTGATCAAGTTAAAGCTGGAAATATTATTGGTATTGTAGGATTGAAGGGAGTTTTTGCAGGGGAGACAGTAAGTAAAGGTGAGATAGAACCATTTGAAGCTATTAAGCACTTGTTCGAGCCTGTTGTTACAAAGAGTATTGAGGCTGAAAAGGCTGCTGATTTGCCAAAGTTAGTTGAAGTATTGAGACAAGTTGGTAAGGAAGATCCAAGTATACACATAGAGATTAATGAAGAAACAGGAGAAAACTTAATTTCCGGAATGGGAGAATTACATTTGGAGATTATTGAAAATAGAATTAAGACAGAGAAGAATTTGAATGTTAAGACTGGATCTCCAATAATTGTTTATAGAGAAGCAGTTACTGGAGAAAGTGAGGCTGTGCAATCTAGAACTCCGAACGGACATAACATCCTTTTCTTTTCAATTGAACCTTTAGAAGAAGAAGTTTATCAGGCCATAGAATCTGGGGAGCTAGCAGATGGGAAATTAAGAAAGAAGGCAGAGGAAGTTTGGGCTGTCTTGTCTGAGAAGGGAATGAGTAATGATGAAGCAAGACAAGTTAAAGAAATTTATAAGGGGAACTTGTTTGAAGATAGAACAAGAGGTATTGTAATATTAGGAGAAGTTATTGAATCTATTTTGGACGGATGGAGACTTGTGGTAGATGCTGGGCCAATGGCAAAAGAGCCATTGACAAAGACTAAAATTATTTTGCATGATGCTAAGTTGCACGTTGATCATATGCATAGAGGGCCAGCTCAGATTTATCCTTGTGTTAGAAAAGGAATTTTTGAATCAATGCAGAAAGCAGGAGCTGCTTTACTTGAGCCAATTCAGACACATCAGATTGAAGCTCCAGTTGATTTTATGGGATCTTTGACTGCTTTAGTTTCTTCAAAGCGTGGAGTTTTAGAAGATGTTGAGCAGGAAAATCAGAGTGTTGTTATTAAAGCAAAGATTCCAGTTAGTGAAATGATAGGATGGAGTAATGACTTGCGTTCCGAGACGGAAGGACGTGGTGTTTCCAGTTTAATGGATCAGAAATTCGAGAAATTGCCTGCTTCTCTTCAGGAAGATGTTGTTAAGAAGATTAGAGATAGAAAGGGTCTTTCTGAAAATCAGTAGTTTTAATTTCTTTATTAATGTTAAATAACATTTAATAACTGTTTTTGAGGTGTTTTATCGAGGATAGATAGAGAAAGGTTTATTAATGTTAAATAACTCTATTTAATATAAAAAGAGGGTAAACTTTAGAAAAGTTTAATCAAATTTGGCACTTAAAACATTTAACATAGATGCTGAGATATATGGTGAGTTTAGTAAGCATTGTAAGGAACATGGAATTTCTATGAGTAAAAAGGTAGAGAAATTTATTGCTGAGGAATTAGGCCAAATTAAGTTGAGTCCTAAGAGAAAACAAGGAGACGGATTTGAGAACAAAGTTGCTGAAGAAAGACAGGAAAGAGAGATTGAATTGAGTGATGATCATCCACTTTCTAAATATTGTTGATTATGGTGGAGAAATAACTTCTAATTATCATTCCCATTCTATCAATACGATTCCAAAAATTTTTAGAGTTTCAATTGGAAAGGTTGAGAAACTTCTTGAAAAAGATGAATAATTAAATAATTTCTCTTCTATAAAGCCTTCTAAATCGTAAGATTTAAATACCCTCTGGGATAAGTGACTTTACAAAATGGCTAAAGAAAAACCAATCATAAATGTTGCCTTTGTTGGGCACGTTGATCATGGAAAGAGTACAGCGATAGGTCACCTTATGTTTAAAGCTGGGAAACTTCCAGAACAAGAGTTAAAGAAATTGAAGGAAGAGGCTGAGAAGCATGGAAAACCTGGTTTTGAATTCGCATATTACATGGATAAGTTTAAGGAAGAGAGAGAAAGAGGAGTTACTATTGACTTAAGTTATGAAAAACTTCCAACAAAGAATTTTGAAGTTACAATTATTGACGCTCCTGGACACAGAGACTTCGTTAAGAACATGATTACTGGAGCATCACAAGCAGATGCTGCTTTCTTGACTGTAGCTGCTGGACAAGGAGCTGGAGTACAACCACAAACAAAAGAACACGTTTGGCTTTTGAGAACAATGGGAGTTGGACAAATAGCTGTTTTAGTTAACAAGATGGATACTGTTGGATACAAGGAAGATGAATATAAGAAGATTAAAGATGATGTTTCAGTTCTATTGAAACAGGCAGGATTTAATCCTGATGAAACTGCATTTATTCCCATCTCTGCTTTGAAGGGAGATAATTTAGCAGATAAATCTTCAGAATTAGGATGGTATAAGGGACCTACATTACTTGAGCAGCTTGATTTATTTAAGCAGCCTGAAAAACCAACCACATTTCCTTTGAGAATGCCTATCCAAGATGCTTATGAAATCACAGGAATTGGAACTGTTCCTGTTGGAAAAATTGAAACAGGTACTATGAAATCTGGAATGAAAGTTAAGATCTTGCCAGGAAGAACTGGAAAAGGTACTGAAGGAGAAGTAAAGACAGTTGAAATGCACCATGAGATATTACCTCAAGCAGAAGCTGGAGATAACGTTGGATGTAATATAAGAGGAGTTGGAAAGAAAGATATTGCTAGAGGAGATGTTATTTGTGATGCGGCTAAACCTATTCCTGTAGTTGAAGAATTTATTGGACAGGTTGCAGTTATTTCACATCCTACTGTTATTGCAAAAGGATATACACCTGTATTCCATATTCATACAGCTCAAGTGCCATGTCAGTTTGTTGAATTGATTGAAAAGACAGGCCCAGATGGAAAGAAAGTAGAATCTCCTGATTTCCTAAAGAATGGAGATGTTGCTAAAGTTAAGATTAAGCCTATTGGAAACCTTGTTTTGGAAACACAGGAAACAAATCCACACATGAGTAGATTCGCAATTAGAGACGCTGGAGCTACAGTAGCTGCTGGTGTTTGTATTGAACTTACAGAGAAGAAGTAAGTTTCTTTTTTACTAATAATTAAATAACAAGAATTAAAACTATGTCAAATAATCCACACACAATCCCTGATGAAGAGATTCAGCTTAGAAGGAATGCTGGGAAAAATGTGACCTTGTGGGAAAGAGTTGTTAGACCAAATATTGTTTATCAGATGAGTGAGTTTACTAAAGAAGTTATACAAACTGCTGTTGCTAGTTTTAATGTTCAAGATATGCCTGTCATTGATAGAACGGAAGACAATGGTTTCGTTCATTATCGTGTTTTTATGAATCTTCTTGATGGAGTTTCTAAAGAGAGAATTGATCTTTCTAGCCCTATTAATCGGGCTTTTGTTATTGGTGCAATAAATAGACATGCTGACGAAGTTGATGGAATCTTCTTTGGACAGCCAGGTTATGAGGAATACAGAATAAGATGAACTTGAGTTAGCACAATAATAATTATAAATCCTTATTATTTATTTAGTTTCATGAAGACAATTGAAAAGAGTATGCTGGAAATTTCTGAGAAGCTAAAAGGGATGGGAGATTATGTTAAGATTTCTTATTTGAGAGATTGTTTGAATAATAATTTGAATTTTGAAACAAGAAAATTTGTTTTGGTTAGACTTGCAGGAATTTACGAAGAAAGAAGTATGTTTGGAGATGCGGCAAAATTATACCGGTTTGCTTCTGAGATTAATACTTCGACTGAAAGTAGGATTAATGATTTTGTGAAGAGCACGGAACTGTTTATTAGGGCTGGAATGTTTGATGAGGCAGATGCATCTTACAGGAAAGCGCTTAGTCTTGCTAAAGAGATAGAGAAAAATAAAATTGTTGAATCTGTTAAAGGATTCTATAAGACGCAAGGAAAGTTGCATGAGGCAAATGATAAAAGAAGAAACGCAATGATTATTTATGAAAAGTTGAAAAGTAGTTTCGATCTTGATATGGAAGAGAAAAAGTTTGTGAGGGAAAGATTACTCTTTCTGTATGATAAGCTTGGAAAAATAAAAGAATATTTGGCTTTGAAGGAAAAATAAAAAAGGTCTTTTTAGAAGACCAAAAAATCAATCCTCTGACATTGAAGCAAGACCATCAAAAGTCTCGTCCAATTCGTCGGGGTCGAGGTCGACATTTTCTTCTACTACATCGAGCTCTTTTGTTTCGTCGGCCATTTTCACCTCTTAGTTTTAAATTAAAACTAAACTTGACTAAACTAAATTCTATTTAAATGTTTTTATTGTTGAGTTTTTTTATAATTTTTATTTAAGTAAGGTTTAAAAAGCGAATTTTCATTGATTAATCATGGAAGATAGAGAAACTAAAGTATTAGATAGAGAAAAGCACATTAGAGGCAATGTGTATCGAGAGATATTTGTTGGAAATAGTGCTTTTTATGTTGATGTAGATGAATGTGTGGATTTGAATGCGGGATTGATAGAACTTCCTTCGGTTGCTTGGAAAAGAATTGATCAGAGTCATAGGGAAATTAGAGTACAGGCAGTTTATGATGATGAAGTTTTGAAATCTGTTACAGAAGCATGGTTTTCTGCTGAGAGAGACAGTTATAAGAGAGCTATGAGGCCTTCAGCAAGAATTTTTTGTTTGGATAGTCCGAATGAATTGTCTGTAAGAACAGGTCCCCAGTTGGATGGAGAGCTTTGAGATTAGGAAGGTTTAAAAACCCATTTTAATTTAAGATTTTAGAAAGAAGATAGTAATTGATGTTATTACATTAAGAACTTCATATTCACGCCCTGATTTGGGCACATTGTAGGAAAAAAGATTATCTACTTCTTTCAAAATAAATGAACAGCCCGTTAAAGGTTGTTAGGAGAAAATATAGAAAATGGCAAAAGTAAGTCCAGTAAGTATAAAGTATATGATTTATGCTAGCTTTCGCGCTGAAGGTCCTTTAGAGAAACCTGATGTAATTGGAGCATTGTTTGGGCAAACAGAAGGTTTGCTTGGCTCTGATCTTGAAATGAGAGAGCTACAAAAAGAAGGAAGAATTGGAAGAATTGAAGTTGATTTACAGATTGTGGACGGGAAGACTGTTGGGAATATAGAAGTTCCGACTGCTC
The DNA here is from genome assembly GCA_002688015.1 of Candidatus Pacearchaeota archaeon. Classification (GTDB taxonomy): domain Archaea; phylum Nanobdellota; class Nanobdellia; order Pacearchaeales; family GW2011-AR1; genus ARS1309. Next base: position 67,320 of record NZBT01000008.1, on the reverse strand, counting down.
TTGATAAGAGTGAAACTGCATTGATTGGCGCCTCTCTTGAGACAATTGATAGAATTGGCCCAACAGAAGCTGAAATCAAAGTAGAACAGATAAAAGATGTAAGAGAAGATAAAAGAAAGACAATAGCAGATAGGGCAAAGGCATTATTGGAAGGATTAGATACTGATAAAGATTTTGGAGACTTCGCTAAAAGTGTTAAAGAAGAAACAAGAGCTGCTAAAATCCAAGAATATGGAGATGAAAAACTTCCTGCAGGAGATTTAAGCGGAGAAGAAGTAATTGTTGTTGAAGGAAGAGCGGATGTTGTTAATCTCTTGAAAAATAGAGTAAATAATGTTATTGGGATGGATGGAGCAAAACTTCCTAAGGAAATAGCAAAATTAGGGGAAGAAAAAGAGATTACCTTATTTATTGATGGGGACAGAGGAGGTAAGTTAATTGCGAATAATGTAATTGAAAATGCTAAAGTGAAATATGTTGCTGTTGCTCCAGATGGAAAAGAAGTTGAAGAGCTTGCAGGAAAAGAGATTCTTATTGCTCTTAGAAAGAAAGTTCCTGTTTCTGAGTATTCAAAGTGGAATGGGAATGGAATGGGAAAAAGTTCTTATGCACCAAGAGGAGTAAAAGAAACAAAAGAAGAAGTTAAAGATTATGATGGAGATGTGAAAGAAGCTGCAAGAGGCGTTTATGCTAAGATAAAGGGAACAAGAGTAGCGGCTTTAGTAGACTCTAATTTTGATATAATCAGAAAAGTTGGATCTAGAGAGATATCCAGGGCTCTTGAACGTTCTAAGTCTGGTGTTTTAGGCATAGTTTTAGATGGAACAGCTACAAAGACGATTATGAAAGTATGTGGAGAGAATGGAGTAAAACATCTTGCTGCTACTAATTTTTCTGATGTTGAGGACACAAAGATAAATTTGATTAGTCTTTAAGAAGTTTTAAATATCTTGAATTTTTATTCATGTTATGTATAAGAGGCATCATTTTGATCTTATGAGAGATCATAAAAAGGAGTTGATAGTGGCAATTATTGTTTTGGTGTTAGTTCTTGGAGGGGTTTATTTCTTCTCTTCTTTGAGAAAAGTTGACTGTCAAGGATTTTCTTGTTTCCAAGAGAATATGAGAAGATGTACTAAAGCTAGCTATATTAATGAAGAGCCTGAAGCTTCTTGGAGATATGATATTTTGGAGAGTAGGAAAGGGAACTGTGTTGTTGCTGTTGATTTGTTACAAACGAAAGAAGGAACGTTAGACACGGGAAGATTGAAAGGCCTATCAATGGAATGTTCATATCCTAAAGGCGTAGGTGTGTACCCAGAAAAAGATTTGAGTAAGTGTCATGGAAGACTTAAAGAAGAATTACAAACGATAATTATAGAGAAATTACATGTCCATATTATTGATAATCTAGGAAGTATTGATCAGAATTTGAATAAGGCAGTTTAATTTCTAGGTCTTTGATGTTCTTCATTTCTTACTTGTGTTCTTTGTAGGTTTGTAGGAATTATATTTTTGTTTTGTTGAAGTTGAGGGTTTTGATTATCTGAAACTGGAAGTTTTGGTTTTATTGGTCTTTTTTGTTTTCTTTGGTTTGATTTTCTACTCTTTCTATCAAGTGAAACTAAACGAGATCTTGCCCTTTCTGGGCTAGAACGGGAGAGGTTAAGGATTTCAAGAATTTTCTCCAAAACTTCATCATATGTCTCTCTTCTGTATTCTTTTAGGTTATCTAAACGAGTTTTAGTCTTTTTCCTTAGTTTTATCGTCGTTATTTCAATTTTTTGATTCTTCATCGTTGTTGTTTGGTATACTTGAAGATACTTGTGTATATCTATATAAATCTTTCGTCACTCTGTAATTACGGGTTTATTGTTGTCACCATAAAGTTTATATATGGCTATAAAGATGAAATAGTAACTAAATTTTTAAAACAAACATGACATCCAAACAAATTTTAGCTGGTATTGTTACGGTACTTGCACTTGTTGTTCTTTCAGCTTTTGTTGTAAGCGCAGCAGGTACAGATGAGCACGTCAGAATTGATGATGTAGAAGTCAATGGAATTGACGTACTTAACGGTGGAAAGATTGCTGAATTTACAGGAGACACAATTCCTGTTAGAGTTCAGTTCTTTTCTGACCAATTACCAAACAATGCAGAAGTTCAGGATGTCAGAGTGAAAGCTTGGCTTTCAGGCGCAAGTACTAATTCTGCTGTTACAAGCAGATTTGACGTTTTGCCAGATAGAACATACACAAAGACTTTGTCTGTTCCACTACCTGATCCAAGAGACATCGACCATGATGAAACAGAAGAAGATTTTGTTCTTACTGTTCTGATTGAGAGTAAAAGTGATGGAAGACTTTCTGAAATTGAGATTGATTTGAGCGTTCAGAGAGAATCCTATACACTAAGTGTCTTGGACGTAGACATGTCAAATGAAGTAGCTGCAGGAGATGCATTACTTATTGACGTTGTTCTAAAGAACACAGGAAGAAGATTTGCTGAAGACACATTTGTCGTAGCAAGAATCCCTGCATTAGGAGTAGAAGACAGAGGATACTTTGGAGATCTATCTGCAGTTGACCAGTCAGATCCTGACAAGGAAGACGCAAACGAAAGAAGACTAGCCTTGAGAGTTCCAAGAACTGCCCCTGCTGGAGTATACGTTGTTGAGATTGAAGCATTCAATCAAGATAGCATAACATCTCTAACAAGGAAAGTTGTAGTTAACGGAGCGAGCGCAGACACTATAATTGTTTCACCAGTACATAGCAAGACATTTGCTGTTGGAGAAACAGAAGACTACAGTATTACAATTGTAAATGCTGGAAGTAAAGTACAAGTGTATGAATTCGTTGTTGACTCATCAAGCGGTTTATCTGTTGATACGGACGAGCCAATTGTAGCTGTTCCTGCAGGCACAAGTAGAACTGTAAAAGTAAGCGCTACCGGACTTAAAGATGGTAAGCAAAACTTCGCAGTTAATGTCCACTCTGGTACTGAACTAGTAAAAGCGGAAAGCTTTACTGCAAACGTTGAAGGCACAGCAAGAAGAGTTTCAGGAGGATTTGGTTCAAGCGGTACTGTCTTATTGACAGTTGTCCTTGCAATAATCTTTGTGGTACTTTTAGTTGTCCTAATCGTATTGTTAACAAGACAGCCTGAGAAATCTGAAGAATTCGGCGAAAGTTACTACTAAATTAATTTATTTTTTTTATTTTTTTCTTTAGTAACTTTCTTTTCCCCTTCCTTAAGAAAGAGAGTGATTTTTATTATATGAGAATTTTTAAATAGCTATTAGCATACATCTTTGCATGGCGCACATTAAAAGAATGGTGATGCAGGGCTTCAAGAGTTTCGCTAAGCGTACTGAGGTTCTGTTTGATGATGGTATTAATGTTGTTATAGGGCCTAATGGGAGCGGGAAGAGCAACATTAGTGATGCTTTGTGTTTTGTTCTTGGAAGATTAAGCATAAAGAGTATGAGGGCCGCTAAGGCTAAGAATCTTATATTTATGGGAAGTAAATATGTTAAGCCAGCTGGAGAGGCGAGTGTTGAGCTTGTTTTTGATAATTCTGATAAGGTATTTAACATTTCTTCTGGGGAGATAAGATTAAAGAGAGTTGTTAGGAGAAATGGGCAGAGTATTTACAAGATTAATGATGAGACTAAGACAAGAGGAGAGGTAGTAGAGTTATTGGCTCATGCTGGAATTGATCCTCATGGATTTAATATTATATTACAGGGACAGATACAGAGTATTGTGAGAATGCATTCTGAAGAAAGGAGAAAGATTATTGAAGAAGTTGCTGGAATTGCGATTTATGAATCTAGGAAAGAAAAGAGTGTGAGAGAATTAGAAAAAACAGAAGAAAGATTGAAAGAGATAAGTACTGTATTAAGAGAGAGAAGTATTTATCTTAATAAGCTTGAGGAACAGAAACAGCAAGCAGAGAAGTTCAAACATCATGAATCTCTTGTCAGAAGAGCGAAGGCGTCTATTTTTTCTAGGAAGATTGAAGGAAAGGAAAAAGAAATTGAAAGTTTTGTGGAAAGCATTAAAAAAAGAACTGAAGAAAAAGATAAGATAAAGGAGAAAAGTCTTGAAATTGATAAGAAGATTGAGGACCTTTCTGAACAAATTAATAAGATTAATGCACATATAAGGAAAGCAACAGGTGTGGAGCAGGAGACGTTGAGGAATGAGATTGCTAATTTGAAAGCTGAAGTTGAAGGTCTTAGAGTTAGAAAAGAGAATCATGAATCTAGGAAAGAAGATTTTGAAAAAAGAATTGAAGAGCTTGAGAAAAGTATTCCTGAATTAGAAGATGAGATTGCTGATTTGCGGAAGTCGAGCCCATTAATGGCTAGGAAAAGAGAAGATCTTCAGAAAAAGAAAGACGAATTAGCTGAAATAGAAAATGAGAGACGAATTCTGCTCAAAGCAAAATCTGAACTTGAAAGTTTGAAAGATAGGATTAGTGATAAGGAGATTCAGTATGGAAAAGTTCAGGCAGAAGTTGATCAGTTGCTTAAACAGATAGAATCTGATTCTGAAGAATTAGAACATAAAGATTCTGAATCTTGTAAAGTAGCAATAAAATCTCTTTCTAATAATTTGGAGGAGAATAGAGGGAAGCTGAGCCAAGTAGGTAAGAAAGAAGTTGAAAATGAAAAACGGCTTGGTATCTCAGAAGCAGAAATAAGAATAGCAAATGAAAATAAGAAGAATGTGGAGAATATTGACCTCTGTCCCTTGTGTCAGAGTAAACTGACGAAGGAACACGTAGGACATGTCTTTTTGGACTCTGATAGGAAGATTGAGAAGTTTGGAAGGGAGAAGGAAGAGGCTGAGAAAAGTTTGAAAGAATTGGGAGAGGAAAAGATAAAATTAGGAGATGAGATTAAAGAATTGGAAGGGAAGATTAGAACATGCGAAGTGGAATTCGAAAGACATAAAAATATTTCTGAAAAGAAGGGATTGCTAAGGCAAAGTGTTGAAGAAGATAAGGCGATAAAGATTGACTTAGAGAAGTTAGAGGAAAGGAGAAAATCTTTGGAAAGTAGAGTCATAGGTTTAGGAAAAATTGAAGAAAGGCATGAAAATAAGATTCTTGAAATTGAGGAAATAAGTGCAAGAACAGAAAAGGATAGTAATACCGCTCTTGTCTATAAAGAGCAAGAACTTGAAAAGATAAGGAATAATATTAAGAGAGGAAAAGAAGATTTAACTGAGAGTGAAGAAATAATTGAAGAGATTTCTGAAGACTTTGAGAATAAGACTGAGAAGTTAGAAGAGAGGGAAGAGCAAGAGAGAAAGTTAAGTGGGGAATTTAAAAAATTGTATGAAGAGAGGGACAAGATACAAAAACAGATTCAAGAGAATAATTTGGAATTGAGTGAGTTGAGCAATTCTATAAGACAAGTTGAAGATCAAATTAATAGTTTGAAAGTTGGGAAAGCTGGATTGGATGCATCTGTGGAATCATTAAAGATAGATTTGCAGGAATTCAAAGGAGTTGAATTAATTAAAGGAAGTATTAATGTGTTAGAAGAAAGGCTTAGAAAGAGTCAAGATGTTATTAGTAGGATTGGGGGAGTTAATTTACAAGCTCTAGAAGAGTATGACAGAGTTAAAGAGGGGTATGATCAAGTAAAGGAGAAAGTTGAAACTCTAGGAAAAGAGAAAGAAGAGATTTTCAAAATTATTGAAGAAATTGATAAGAAGAAGAAGAAAACATTTATGAAGACATTTAAAGAAATAAACGATTTATTCACAGAAAACTTTAGCAAGCTAACTAGTAAGGGGCAAGCTTATCTTGAAATTGAGAATAAAGAAGATATTTTTGCTGGAGGAGTTAGTATTATTGTTAGATTAGCTAAAGGAAAATATTTTGATGTGACTTCTCTTTCTGGAGGGGAGCAGACTCTTGTTGCCCTTTCTCTGCTGTTCGCGATACAAGAGCATAAGCCTTATCACTTTTATATTTTTGATGAGATTGATGCTGCTTTGGACAAGAGGAACAGTGAAAGGCTTGCTGGACTATTAAAGCAATATATGAAGAGAGGACAATATATTGTTGTTACACATAATGATGCTATTATTATTGAGAGTAATTTGCTGTATGGAGTTAGTATGCATGAGGGTGTCAGTAAGATTCTTAGCTTGAAAGTGGACTAAGAAGAGCATAGAAATTATTAAATATTAGACTTTTCCAGAATAATCATGACAACATTGGAAACACTTGATGATTTAATTGAATTAGCTAAGATAGAATTTCCAGAGCCAGTTGGACAAGATGAGTTGAGAAAATTGTTTACTTATTTATCAAATAAGACTAGATGTGATATTAGTTGGTATTTTGAGATTAATGAAAGAACGAGTGTAAGATTTGGTGATCCTCGTGCAGTTGCTGAGTCTCACTCGGTTTCGACGAGTGTTAACGCATCAATATTTGCCGGAGAGAGCTATCTAGAACGAGGAGCAAATTTAGAATCTCTTAGAGGGTATAGAGACCCCTCTGTAGAAGATAATAATTTAATTTCAGGTATGCAATTTCAAATTACTCCTGGATGGGGCGTTTCAGATTATAGGAATGGAGTGCTTGGTTTATTTTCGGATTTTAAGACAGAGACTGCTAACTACTTTGCAGAGAGAGAGAGAGAGACAAACATAACAATTCTTAAATAGTTTAATTTTCTGGAGACTCTATGACGTTATGTTATAGGCTTTTTTTGAGACCGGGGAATTTAAGAGAAGTTATTGATAAGATAGGAAGAGAATGCGAGGTTTTTGGAAGAGCCCCTTTAATAAAAGTGGGGTATGATGATCCCCTTATGGAGATGGAGAGAATTCACTTTGTTGGTGTGTCTTTTTTTGATTTAAGTTCTCCGAAGATAGTAAAAAGAAATCAGAGAACAACGAGTTCTGATGAATATACTGGAGCGAGAAAGGCAGAATATGATAGGCTTAGAAGAGAAATGGAAAGAAAGGCAGAGCAATTCTCTAGAATTCTTAAAAGGGGAGGGATTCCTTCAAGAACACTTAATTTTTATGAGAGAGCTGATGCAGGGCTTCAGAAATATCCTGGCAGTTTTTCTTTCGGAACTGTAGGTCTTACTGTAACAGATATTGATTAGTAAGGTTTAAAAGCTGATTCTTTTTGGAATTTATATGATAGTTAGAGAAGCTTATAAAAATGGAATAGATGTTGAAGACCATAGAAGGAGATATGTTATTCCTGAAACATTAGATGAGGTCTTTGATGCCCATTTAGGAGAAGGAGAAGTTATGGGAAGAGATTCTGAAACAAATTTGATAGTTCCTGTTAGAACTGAAGTTTGGGATGTAAGATATGAGGTAAATGGTACAAAACACCAAAGTATAACCTTAGTATACCGATTTCCTATGGGAAGTAATTCTGATGATGATCTTGTAAGACATGTTACACAAGCTATTGAGAAAGTAGGTAATGAAAGAATTGTAGAAGGAGATGCTATTATTGATAGAGTAGATGCAGAGAAGATAGATGTTGAAGTTATTCAACCTGTTAAAGAATTGAGTACTTATTTGCTTTAATTAAAAATCAGTTAGTGAAGCTTGTCCTTTTTTGATTTTATCTTCAGGATGGAGGTTTGTCCATGTTTTCCATGTCTTTCTTATTATTCCAGTGTCTCCTATTTTCTTTCCTTGAGATTTAAGAAAGGCTTTTGTATTTGGATCTGAAGGATAGCCGGAACCAATGTCAGGATACTTTTCTTTTATCTTACTAACTTCTTCCTCTCTTTTGACTTTAGCTAGAATTGAGGCTGCTGCAGCTTCGATATGATTCTCATCTGCTTTGTGTTCACATTTTATATCTAGATTTTGTGGATTTTCTATATAGTTTAGTAAATCAGACTTCCATTTCTTTGTATTTGTTGATGGGCAATCTATGATTACTTTTATCTTTTGCTTTTTGTCATTTAATTCATTAATAATTTCTGCTGCTTTTATTGCTTCTAACGTGTTTAAATTTAACCTGTCTGACTGTAAGGCTGAATCAATTTCTTTTGGGGAAACAGAGACAGTGTGATATGATAACGCAGAAGATTTGATTACTTTTGCTAATTCTATTCTTGCATTCTGAAGAAGTTGTTTTGAGTCTTTTATATTGTATTTTTTTAGAATTTGAAGAGAATTTTCATCTACAAGTATTCCTGATAGGATCATTGGACCGATTATTGGCCCGCGGCCTGCGTCGTCAATCCCTATTGTGAGAGACATATTAGATTTAGAACAGTTAGCTTTATAAGGCTATTCTTAATTAGTATTTTTATAGCGGGGTGGAGCAGCCTGGAGTGCTCGCGAGGCCCATAACCTCGAGGTCGTTGGTTCAAATCCAACTCCCGCTATTTAATAAAGAGGAAAAATGTCAGGACCAGGAGAAGGTAAAATAAAAATAGGGAAAGCGGATGTGTACATACACGTTAAAGGAAAGAGCGGGGCTTCCGTAACGCATGTTGATATTGAACTTGATGAATTGAACGAAATTATGAAGCCAGGGGAGAAGAGCTTCGTTGGAAGCAAGAAAGGTGGAGTTTTTATTGGATTAAAGAAAGAGATGATTTCTCGTGCAGAAAAGAGGGCAAAGAGAGATGATAAAGCTTAAAAGCCTGTTTTATTCTATAAAATTGAAAAGCCCAGATGGCTGAGTGGTTAAAGCGCTGGATTGCTAATCCAGTTTCCTCACGGATTCGCAGGTTCGAATCCTGCTCTGGGCGTATATATTCAGAATCAAAATATTTATAAATAAATAAAACGTGTAGTTGAGAGAGGGAAAATGAATAAGAGGAATATAATTTTAGCAGCTTTCTTTTTAGTCGTTATTTTGACTGGTTTTGTTAGTGCTGCAGATACGGTAATTAATGTTAGGACTGTTTCTGTTCATAAAGCTGTTGTTACAGTTCTTGGAGCTGGGGAAGGATATACTTTCTTGGACAGTTTTTTTAAAGATACGGGGGATAGTGGAGAATTAGCTGTTACTTATTCTGGCGGTCAAGATGAAATAAAAGTTAATGTTTTGATTAGTAAGGACGGGAGTAAAATTATGCTTGAAAAGTTTGGACCTTTTCCAGCTGGAGAGCCAATATATTTACAAGTGATTCCGGGAAAGGTTTCTGATAACTATAAGGCTATGGATGAAGCAAAAGCAACTGAAGCTGCTGCGGCGCCTGAAGTAGTTGAAGAGCCAGAGGAGGACACTGCAGAGCCTGAAGTAGTTGAAGAAACAGAAGAAGAGAATAAAGGGATAACTGGAAGCGCTATATTTAGTAAGAAGATAGTAATTCCTAAGGCAATATATTATGTTGTTGGAGGAATTCTTTTGGTTGGAGTATTATTAATTGTTGTTATGAAATTTGGGCCTTCAATAAAGGGAAGTATTCCGAGGAGTGTTCCAAAATCTGGAAGTTCTCCTGGATTTCTTGGGGCGAGTGAGAAAAGTTCTGAAGTTGCTAGATTGGAAGGACAGTTAAAAGAAGCGAAAGTAGAAATAGAAAAGATGAAGAAGATGGAAGCAAATAGAGAGAAGATATCTGAAGTTGAGAGAAGACTTGCATTAGACAGGGCAGAGTTACAAAAACTGAAAAACTCAGGTGATTGATTTGAATAGAAATGCTTTTTAATTCTGATTTTGTTTAAGAATCATGCTTTCGCTTGGATTAATCAATGAATATATGAAGAAGATTAGTAATTGGGCTTTGGAAGGAGAAAGTATTGTTAAGGATTTTCATTTTAGGGATTTTAAGCAATCTATGAGTTTTGTTAATAGAATTGCTGAGCTTTCAGAAAGACAGGAACATCATCCTGGAATTGTTATAGATTTTAATAGAGTAAAGATAAGTTTAACAACTCATGAAGAGAAAGGCCTGACTTCGAAGGATTTTGAAGTTGCACAAGAGATTGATAAAATCGCTTGACTATTCCTTAGGGGGTGCGTCTGGGAATTTAACACCAAGTTTCTTAAGTTCTTCAATGTGAGCTTGCATTAATTGTTCTGTTATCTGAACAAGTTTGAATAACTCGTTTCTTTCACCTATAAGAGTTGTTAAGGCTCCTTGATGATAAGCAATTCTCTCTCCTGGAGTCATTTCTTTCCCTTGTGGTTCAGAAGATTCATCTTTAGCTTTCTTTTTAGCTGCCATATTTAATATGGGGGGAAAGGGTTTTTAAGTGTTTTGAAATGGTTTTTTCTGAAAGATATTTAAAGAAGATTTGTTAATACATTATATGGCTTTGTGGATAAATTTGTTGCTTTTGCTTTTTGCCTTCCCAGTGGGATATTTGATAGCCTGGCTTTCTAGGGATGAACTTGTTGCTTACAAGAAATACTTTAGGATATTGATTATCTTAGGGATTTTGGGAGGAATTGGATTCCAGATATATGGCTTTGTTGCTGTTTCTCTGACAATGTGGTTTGTTGCAATCATAGGATTGGTGAGTTTTCTTTTGGCTGGGAATAAGAGATTTGTTAGGAATGGCAAGGTATAAAAGCTAAAAACTCGGAATATAAAGATGTTAGATTTTAAGAAAACCGAGGAAGAAATTCTCAAATTTTGGGAGAAGAAGAAAATATATGAGAAGGTAAAGAAGAAGAATTCTAAGGGGAAGAAGTTCTACTTCTTACAAGGGCCTCCTTATACCTCTGGGAAGATACATATTGGACACGCTTGGAATAATTCTTTGAAAGATATGATTTTACGTTATAAGAGAATGCAAGGACTTAATGTGTGGGATCGTGCAGGCTATGATATGCATGGTTTGCCAACAGAAAATGCTGTTCAGAAAAAACTTGGATTGAAAACTAAAGAAGAGATTGAGAAATATGGAATGGATAAGTTTGTTAAAGAATGTGAGAAATTTAGTTTGGAACATGCAGAATATATGAATGAAGATTTGTGGAAGTTCGGAATTTGGCTTGATCATAAAAATGCTTATATGCCCATCAAGAAGGAGTTTATTTCTGGGCAATGGGGCTTTTTTAAGAGTGCCTGGGATCAGAAGAGATTGTATAAAGGAGAGAAAGTAATGCATTGGGATGCGGAGACTGAGACGAGCTTAGCGAAGCATGAGTTAGAATATAAAAATGTAAAAGATACGAGTATATTTTTGAAATTTAAGAAAAAGGAAAAAGAAAATGAATATTTTATTGTTTGGACGACGACACCTTGGACAATTCCATACAATTTAGCAATTATGGTTAATCCAGATTTAGATTATGTTAAAGTTAAAATGAGTGATAAAGGAAAAGAAGAATATTGGATTTTGGCTAAGGCTCTTGCTGGAGCTTTTATTACAGGAATTTTGGAGAAGAAACTTGAGATTGTAGATGAGTTTAAAGGCTCTGAGATGGAAGGAGAAGAATATGAGCATTTCTTAAATCAAGATATGAATAATGTTTATGATGAATTAAAACACGGGCAGGAGAAGATTCATACAGTCATCTTGAGTAAGGAGTTTGTTGATACAACTGCTGGAACTGGACTTGTTCATAGCGCTCCTGGGTGTGGACCTGAAGATCAAGAAGCTTGTAAACCATATGGAATTGAAGCATTTAATACATTAAATGAACAGGGAGAAATAGAGAGTGAAGGAACATTTAAAGGATGGACTGCGAAAGAAGATGACAGTAAGTTTATCAAAGATTTTGAGGACAAAGGAGTTTTACTTGCTAAAACTGAAGTAGAACACGAATATCCTCATTCATGGAGAAGTCATAAGCCCGTTGTGTTTAGAACGACAGAGCAATGGTTTTTGAAAACAGAGGATTTGATTCCTAAATTGTTAAAGTTTAATGAAAAAGTTCATTGGGAGCCGAAGAAATCTGGAGAAAGTTATGATAGATGGACAGAGAATTTGAAAGATAATGGTGTTACAAGACAAAGATTTTGGGGATGCCCTGTTCCTATTTGGGTTTCTGAGGATGGGGAAGATACAATTGTCATTGGATCTGTTGAAGAATTGGAAAAGGAAACAGGGAAGAAATTTACAGATCTAGAGGTGCATAAACCTTGGATTGATAAGATTGTTATAGAGAAAAATGAAAAGAAATACAAGAGAATTCCTGATGTGAGTGATGTTTGGATTGATTCTGGAACAGCAAGTTGGAATTGTCTGTATAACGATCCTAAGCTGATTAAAGAGTATTTTCCAGCTGATTTGATTTTGGAAGCTACAGAGCAAACAAGACTTTGGTTTAGCATGTTGCAAATCTGCTCTTCAATTGTGTTTGGAAAGAGTTCCTATAAGAATGTGTTTGCCCATGGAATGATGCTTGATTTTGGAGGGAAGAAAATGTCAAAATCGTTGGGAAATGTTATTTCTCCATATGAAGTTGTTGATAAATATAGTGTTGATATTTTTAGGAATTTTATATGTCAAGTTAGTGCTGGGGAGAATATTAACTTTAGTTGGGATGATGTTAAAGTGAAACAGAGAAATTTAATGATGCTTGCAAATATTGCTAATTACATTACTGACTTGGAAGCTCAGAAAGTGAAGAAAGGTAGCCCAGGAATTGAAGAAAAATGGATTCTAAGTAAGTATCATTCTACTTTGAAAGATGTAACGGAGAAATTTGAAGGATATAAACTAGATGAAACAATTGGAGATATTGAAGATCTTTATGTAACACTGTCAAGAGATTATATAAAATATGTAAGAGATAAGGCTGGGGAGAATTCCTCTGTATTGGAAACGCTTAAAGAGATTTATCTTGGAATTTTAAAGATGTTTTGTCCTACAGTGCCTTTCGTGGCAGAAGAGTTGTGGCAAAAGATGAATCAAAAGGAAGAGAGTGTTCATTTGACTTCTTGGGAAAAGGTAGACAATAAGAAAATTGATAAAAAATTGGAAAGTGAATTCGAAAAAGCTATGCAGGTTATTGAAACTGGTTTGAAAGAGAGAGATAAGGCGCAAATAGGATTGAGATGGCCGTTGGCTAAGGCTGAAGTTAGTGTGGATGGAAAGTTAAGTAAAGATGTTTTAGAGATTATTGCAAGACAGTTGAATGTTAAGTCTGTTGCTCTCAAAAGAGGAAAGGACTCTATGATTTCAGTTAAATTAGACATGAAAATGACAAAAGAGCTTGAAGCGGAGGGCTTTGCTAGAGAGATTTCAAGAAAAATTCAGGCCGAAAGAAAGCAGAAAGGGCTCAAAAAGGGAGATTTGGTAGATCTTGTGACTTCTTCTAATGAAGAAGGTATTTCTCTACTGAAGGAGAATGAAAAATTTATAAAAGAGAGAACGAATTCCAAGACATTGAAATTTGTCGACGACAAAAATCAAAAAGGCAAGAATGTTCTTACTATTAAGGAAAAAAGATTCGGAATTAAGTTTTCGTAATTCTTTAATAGTACTTTTGCAAAAACATTTAAATACTATAATTATCTATTTAAAGGGAGAGGTTCATGGATTTATAATGATAATAAAGGAAGAATTCTTAAGCAGACTAAGAAAGATATTCGATCTTAACTTGTATGAGGCAAGGGTGTGGACTGCACTTCTTTCAAGGGGGCAAAGTACTGCGGGAGAATTGAGTAATATTTCTGATGTTCCGAGAAGCAGGACGTATGATATCTTAGAAAGCTTGGAGAAGAAAGGATTTATTGTTATGAAGATTGGAAAGCCTATTAAATTTGTTGCGTTAAAGCCTGAAGAAGTTGTTGAACGTGTTAAGAGAAATCTTGTTGTGGAAGCACAGGGTAAAAGTAAGAGACTTGATGAATTAAAGAGTGATGAAGTTCTTTCTGAGTTAAGTGGAATTTATACTAATGGCATAAAATTTGTTGAGCCCTCTGATTTGTCTGGAAGTTTGAGAGGAAGGCAGAATATGTATAACCATCTTGACATGATGATTAGAGGAGCTGAGAAAAATATTACACTTGTGACAACAGCAGATGGAATAAATAGAAAGTTAGAAGCTTTGATGCCTGCTTTTGAGAAAGCAAAGAAGCGCGGGATTAATATAAGAATTGCTGCACCTATCAGTCAAGATAATGTGAAGGTTGCTAAAGAACTTTCCAAAGTTGCAGATGTTAAGGACAGTAGTAGTTCTGGGCTTACAGGAAGATTTGCAATTGTTGACTCTGAACAATTGATGTTTATGCTTCTTGATGATAAGACAGTTCATCCGAACTATGATGTTGGTGTTTGGCTTTCTACTGGTTTCTTGGCTCAAAGTTTAGAGCAACTTTTTGAATCTTCTTGGAAAAATTTTGGGAATATTTCTGCGGTTGGAAAGAAGAAGTGATTTTTATTGAATAAGTTTTTATAGAACGTTTTTTTTGTTTTGGATATGTTTATTGATGTACATTGTCATTTGGAGATGTTAGGAGATGTTGAGAAAATAATAGATAATGCTAGAGAGAAAGGTGTTGGAAAGATTGTTGCTGCGGGGACAGATGTTAAGACAAATAGGTTTGCTTTGGAAAAGAGTGAGAAATATGAAGAAATTGAGTGTGTTCTAGGTATTTATCCTGATGATGCACTGAAAATGACAGATTCTGATATTGATAAGGAAATTGAGTTTATTAGAGAGAATAGAGAGAAAATCTTGGGAATTGGGGAAGTTGGAATGGATTTTAAGAATACCTTGGACGAGAAGGGAAGGAAGAGACGGGAAGAGATCTTTAGGAAGTTTGTTTCTTTGGCTTTAGACCTGAATGTACCCTTAATAATACACTCAAGGGAAGCAGAAAGGGAGTGTGTGGGTATTTTGGAGTCTATGGGAGCAAAGAAGGTTGTTATGCATAGCTTCTTTGGGGATATGGATTTGGTAAAGAAGATAATGAAGAACGGATGGAGCTTAAGTATTCCAACTTGTTGTGTGAAAACAGATTGGTTTTGGGGAGTTATTGATTTTGTTGATCTTTCTTTGTTATTATGCGAAACAGATAGCCCATACATGCATCCTGAAGGAAGAAAAGCAAGAAAGAAGAATGAGCCTGCTAATGTTGTTGCTTCTTATGGGAAGATAAGTGAGATTAAAAAATTGGATTTGAGAGATGTGGAAAAAGTGATAGAGGGAAACTATAAAGCGTTATTTGGTATTTAGAAATAAAATTTCTAGAAATTATTTAAGATATATTTTGGAGAAACACTAACTTTATAATGTCTTTGTAACAATAAATTAAATGTTTGAAAGAAGAGGAGAGAGTCTAAGAAACGTAGGTCTGTGTGCTGTTGTTGCAACTTCTGTTTTAGCGGGATGTTCCTCAATGCCTGCTGCTGGAGAAGGGGAGAGAGAATATGCTGTTGGATTTCCAAGACATCCTGCTTTAATGTTGTTTCAAGCAGGAAATTATGAAATTGAAAGAGGGAAAGAATTTTTTGAGATAAAGGGAAACCATTGGCTTTTTGGAGAGAGAGGAAGTTGTAGAATTTATTTACCCAAAGGGGCAAGAAATATAGGATATGATGTTACACAAGGAGTTCTAAACAATAATCTTTGGGTTGGGTATGATTTAGATGGGAAAAGATCTGTCAGGAAATATGAAGTTGAGATGGGGGCTGGAAATGCTAAATTAGAAGATGAATTTCCTGTTGTCTGGGATGAAGAAAGAAAGAAGTATAAAAGGAAGGGAAAATAATTTTAAGATGGGAAGAGAAAGAAAAGAAAGAAGATTAGCGTTTATTGTTGGTGCTTCAAGTGGAATAGGGCTTGCTTGTTCTAAGGCTTTGGCAGAAGAAGGATATCAGACTGTGCTTTTTGCAAAGAGAGATGGGATTGATTTAGGAAATTTGGCTGAAGGTATAGAAAGTGAATTTGGTTTTAGAAGTTATCATGATTATTTTGATGTTTCTGATGGAGCTCGTGTGCATGAAGTTATTGGAAGAAGAATTAGGGAAATTGGAGTTCCGGATGTTCTAATCAATTCTGCTGGATTTAATAGATATGAGCCGTTCTTGTCTAATGGGATGAAGAGGCAAGAAGAAATTGTAAGAGTTAATTTACTTGGAACAATGAATATGGTGCATGCTGTATTACCTTCTATGCTTGATAGAGGAAGGGGGCACATCATTAATATTTCTTCCATGAGTGCTAAGATGGGCTCATGGGGGCATGCCAGTTATTCTGCTGCTAAAGCTGGAGTTGTTGCATTAACACAAGGCCTTAAAGCAGAAAATGAAAATATTAAGTTTACTTGTGTTCTTCCTGGAATTGTTAGAACTGGATTTTATGATGATTATGATAATTTTCAGGGAACTGAGTTTAAGGGAGTTATTGAGGCAGAGGATGTTTCAAGAAGAATAGTTAAGGAAATTGGAAAAAGAAAACCGAAATTGGAAGTTGTTATTCCGAGACATTATGCTGTATTGGATTTTATAAAATTGGTTTCAATGAGATTTGCACATGGGATTGTTGCTGAGAAAAGTAAACCTGAACCCCTTAGGAAAGAATAAAGAGAGAAAAATAAAAAAAATACTATTTTATTATTCAGATGTTGGACTTCTCGCCCAACCAGTTAGAAGATCGTAAGCGCCTTTGGAGACATTTTGTACTGCGTCTGCGGCTCCGTCAATAACAGGAGATAGAGATGGAATAAGACTTCTGACATTAACAGCATTACTTATTGTGTTAATTGTTGCTCCTGGGATGTCAGCTAGGCCTGCTGAAGAATGCCTTACAACTTGAGATCCGTTTGCAGCAATTACTCCAGATCCATCTGTGTGAGATAGAACGACTTTTTCAGCCAGATTGCCATCCTTGTATTGGTTTAGTACCGTTTCTACTCCTCTTGGAACTGCCATAATAAGGCTTTCTGCGGCTTGTCCTGCCCTGTTTGCTATTGTTCCTAGGTCTGCGTCGTCTGCTCTAACTGGAGATGCATAGGCTAAAGCAACGGCACCCACGACTATTACATAATTTCTAAAATTCATTATTGCATATACCTCCTTTCATTTCATAAAAGTAATTTTAACATGAAATTCTTTGTTAAAATCTCACCACTTTCAATTATAGTATTAAATGAGTTATTAAACTTTTTGTAAGGAATTCATTAATTTTTAGTAGTTAATTTATAAAAGTTAAATATTTAAAATTGGTTGAGGGACTTTGTTTAATGAAAATGAAAAGATTAAAGAGTGTTGCGCCTTTAGCGTTTTTAGCGGGAGTTTTGGTTTTGAGTCCGTTTAATTCTGGGGAGCGGGGAGAAGTTTGGCCCTCCTCACATCAGGATAGGGAAAGTGTGGAGCAGGGAGATGATTTAGAGGAGAGAGTTTCTAGAGTTGAAGAGAGGATAGCAATAAGATATATTGATATTTATTTTGAAGAAGGGAAAGGTAAGATTGATAGTGTTGATGATCTTGTAAAGAAAAAAGGACTTGAAAAAGCGAAGAAAGTATTCTATGATATAGAAAAGATTCCTTTTAGAGTTCTTAATGAAGAAATTGATATTAAAGAAGGTGTTTCTGACATGGTTAAATTGTATGATGAGATAGATGATAGGATGAATTGGAGAAGCAGATATATAATTAAAAAATTTAAGGGAGAGATAGAGTATAAAGTTGGATTTTATAGAGGAAAGATTGAACATGAAGATTATGAGCTAAACAAAGAAGATGTTTCTGAACTTTTAGAACATTCAGAAAATGTTTTGGATGGAATAAAGAATGAAGTTGCTGCAAATAATAAAAAATATACTAAGTTTATTCCTTTTGTTGGGGAGGCCCTTCTCTTATTTATAGCTGACAAGAAAATGAATGCTTCAAGAAAGGTTGTTAGAAGAACATATGATAGAATGCTTGAAGAAGGGAAAAATTAGTTTTTATGATTTTCTATAACTGTTTCTAAGTTTTTGCCCATTTTATTGAAAAGGCTATGAATTCCATATCTTAGTAAAACAGACCATGTTGTTGTTGCTAAAGCTGCGTAAGTTTGATTGTTTTCTGTATAATTAAATGAGGTTAATAGAGGCGCTAGAGAGATTGCCTCTGTACAGATTCCCGCAAAAATTCCTACTGTAACTAGTTTATATTTGTTGATTCTATTGTTAAAATTATTATATCTTGTTGAATTTTTATTTATTGTTCTAGCAATCTTTTCTATTTCAACTTGTTTTCTAAAAAAACCATAAGTTTTTCTTCCAACTGTTCCTAGTATTAACGGATGTCTTGAGATTGATTCCATCTTAATCTATTTTCCTTGTTGTATTAGGTTTTTAAAAAAGAGTATTTTAGAATATACTGTTTAGGGAAGAAGGTTGTTTAAGAAGGTCATAGGTCAAGGAATTATATGGTTTCCTTGGTAACTGGAGGTAATGGATTTATAGGATCTAATGTGGTAGAAGTTCTTTTGAAGAAGGGGAAAAATGTAAGAGTCCTTGCTAAACCGAAATCTGATATCGATATATTAAGGCCTTTTTCTAGAGATGTTGAAATTGTTGAAGGAGACATTAGAGATAGGGAGAAAGTTATTGAATCTATTGAAGGATGTTCTGATGTTTATCATCTTGCAGGCAAGTGCCTTCTTTGGGATAAAAATCCAAAGAGTTATTTTGATGTTAATGTTAACGGAACTAGAAATGTTGTTGAAGGTGCTGTTAAAAATAATGTGAGAAGAATTGTTTATACATCTACTGGAGATGCTATGACTTTTAGTAATGGTTCTCAAAGAGGAAAAGTTTTTACAGAGAATGATTTTCCAAATGGGAATTCAAGAAAGATTGGACCTTATGGTATTTCAAAATTAATGGCTGAGGAAGTAATTAGAACTGAGCCGGAGGAAATTGAATTTGTTATTGTTCATCCAACGTGTCCAATTGGAAAGAATGATATTATGCCAACTGAACCTGGAAAGATGATTAGAGAGACTATTGAGGGAAGGCTCGGAGGATATATTAATAGAACAATGAATTTCCCTAATGTCAGAGATTGTGCTGAAGGACATGTTTTGGCAATGGAACAGGGAACACATGGAGAGAGATATATTTTAGGAGGAGAGAATATAAATTTAGGAGACTTTGTAAGACAAGTTGCTGAGATTGCTGGAGTTAATCCGCCGAAAATTTCTGTACCTTATTGTGTCGCATTATGTTTCGCATATCTTTCTGAGAAGTCTTCATATCTCACAGGTGAAAAGCCAAGGGCTTCAGTAGAAGGAGTTAAATTAGTAAGAGGTGATTTTGCATTTAGTAGTGGCAAGGCTGAAAGGGAATTAGGATATCAAATTACTTCTCTTAGAGGTGCTGTTGAAGAAGCTGTTGATTGGCATATGGGAAGAACTTATAATAGGATGCTTGAAGAAGACTAAAAAGAGTTAAATATCTATAATTGATAAGAAAAGTATGGTAAAGAAGGATAGAATTTTTGTTTTAGTTGTGTTTTTATTATTAATGTTAGCGGTTAGTTTTTCTCTTTTTGGAGATGAAGAAGGCTCTGAAGATAAATCGGGAAAAGACAGTTTTTGTGAGGAAGACAGGGATTGCCTACCGAAGCAAGCTTGTCATCCAACTGATTGTGTTTTGAAAGGGCAAGAAAATAAGAGGGAAGGGATATTTTGTACTCAGGACTGTGTGCCTGGAACCTTAGATTGTGGACAAGGATATTGTGATTGTAATAGAGGGATATGTGAGGCAGTTATAGAATAATGGGGAAAAGTAGATTTTATTTGGGAATTACAGTAGTACTTTTAGTGTTGAGCTTATTTGTAATTGGAGTTTATGGATCTGGAGAAGAAGGAAAAGTCGACTTAGAAGTTTATGAGGATTTGGCTGATGAGGAAGAGATTACAGTTCGTATAGAATTTGATGAATCTAATGATTTGAGAAAAGGATTTGGAATAAGTTCAATTTTTTCTGAAGATGTTGAAGAAACCAAAGAATCTTTAATTTCACAAATTGGAGAAGAAGATGTTATTTATGAGTCTGAGAATGAACTTTATATTAATATTTCCTTAGATGAATTGGAGATTTTAGAAAGGAAGGAGAATGTTGAGAAAGTTGAGCTTGAAGGTGTTAGAGAATTGTTTTTGAAAGATACAGTAAAACTGACAAATGCTTCGAAAACCTGGAGTTTGCAAGTTTTGGGGACAAACATAACTGGTTTGGGACAGAGCGTGTGTATAATAGATTCTGGAGTTAATTATACTCATCCTGATTTGGGAGGATGTAGCGAAGAAACATTCCTAGCCGGAAATTGTTCGAAAGTTCCTGCAGGGTATGATTTCGTAAATGGAGATAGTAATCCAATGGATGATAAAGGTCATGGGACTCATGTTTCTGGAATTGCTGCAGCTAATGGGGACATAATAGGTATTGCTCCAGGAGCAAAGATAATTTCGTTAAAAGTTTGTAGTTCTTTTGGAAGCTGTTCTGATTCTGCAATAAGTTCCGCAATTAATTTCTGTATAGAGAATAGATCAAAATATAATATTTCGGTTATAAGTATGAGTCTAGGCTCCGGATTGTTTGAAGAATCTTGTGATTCCGATCCTTTAGCTGATGAGATTGATGAAGCTGTAAGGAATAATATTTCTGTTGTGATAAGTTCTGGAAATGGTTTGAATAATGTTGGGCCTGGTAGAACAGGAGAGATTGCTGCTCCTGCTTGTGTTACTAATGCTATAGCTGTATCTGCGACAGATAAAAACGATAATATTGCTAGTTATGCAGATAGAAATTCTTTAGTAAAATTGATGGCTCCGGGAACACAGATAGATTCTACTTATTTGAATTCAGCAGGACATGCGACTGCTTCTGGGACTAGTATGAGTGCTCCGCATGTTGCTGGAGCTATTGTGATTTTGAATCAATTTTTATCTCTGTCTGGACAAATAAGCAAGACACCGGGAGAGTTGGAAGATACTTTGGATAGTACAGGATTTGTTATCTTAGACTCTGTTGCTAATTATTCTAGAATAAATATCTATGATGCTGTTATTTCTTTGGACAACACAAATCCGGTTGTGAGTTTACAAAGTCCTGAAAATGACACTTTATCGTCGGAGTTAGGACAGAGTTTTAGATGTAATGCGACTGATGATTTGAGTTTGAAAAGCAGGACGTTCTATTTATGGGGTGAGAATGAGACAATTGTTAATGAAACTTATGAGAATACTGTGGGGACAGAAGACAGTTTTGAAATTAATATTTCTGATTTAACTCTTGGAGAAAGGTATGAATGGAATTGTCTCTATACTGATGAAAATGGGAACAAAGGTTTGGGGGAAAATAACTTTAGCATTACTATTGAAAGTATTTTGATTAATTTACTTTCTCCGGTAAATGGAGCTCATGTAAAAGATGATGAAGTTAATTTTACTTGTGATTTTGAATCTGAGGAAAAATACGCTTTGGTTAATTCAACATTGTATATCTGGAATGACAATAATACTTTGATTTATGAGAAGACTAAAAATGTTAGTGGGAAACAGAATTCGACAGAGTTTAATTACACTTTGACGGGAGAAGGAGAGCATGAATGGAATTGTTTAGCAGAAAACAATAATAGTGATATAAGAAGGGAGCAGTCAAATTATTCTTTGATTTCTGATTTTGTAGTTCCTAGCATAAAATTGAATTCTCCTTCTGATTGGAGTAATTATACTGGAGAACAAGTAATAAGTTTTGAATTTAATGTTACTGATAATTTTGATTTAGTTGGATGTAATTTGATTTTGAACAACGATTCTGTTGAGGGCAATGCAAGTTCTGTTTTAACTAATGATAGTAATAAGGTTGATTATTCTGTTTCTGTAGGAATACATGAATGGAGTGTGAATTGTACAGACCTTTCTGGAAATGTTGGGAATTCAACCTCAAGATTCCTGAATGTTACTGAGATTGTTACAGAGGATTCAAGTGATTCAGGAGAAGATACGAGCCTTGGAGGAGATGAAGATAGAGATGCTGGAGGAGGAAGTTCAGGAGGATCATCTGGAGGGGGTGGCGGCGGAGGGTCAAGTAGTGGAAGTGTTGTAACAGGAAACACAGTTAATTCTGAAGAGAATGGAACAGAAACTGAAGAAGCAGAAAGAGAAGATGAAATTTCAGGAGCAGGGACAGGAATTACTGGGAATGTTGTTAGTTCTGAAGAAAGTGAGAGAAAAGGATTTGGGATTACCGGGGCTGTTGTCGCTGAATTAGCTGGAGATTATGCTTTTCCTGCCATGATAATAATCGCTTTAGTTGTTGTTGGTTATGTTAGTTATTTGTTCTGGAAGAAAAGGAAAGCTAAGATTAATTCTGATGAAGTGCAGAAACTCTGAAAGAAAATGCGGGAGATAGGATTCGAACCTACGAAGGCACTAAGCACACAAGATTTCTAACGAAATCTTAACTCTAATCTTTCTTGTGAAAGATCGACGTCTTAAGTCTTGCCCATTTGACCACTCTGGAACTCCCGCTTGATTATTGAAGATAATTTTAGGTTTTAAAGCTTGCGTTAAATGGAAGGATGGAAATCTTTATACATTGTATTTCCTCAGGGGATATGTAAAAGAGAATATAAAAATGGGGAAGAAAATACTTGTTGTTGATGATGATCAGGAAGATATGGGTACTATGAAGGTTCTTCTTGAGAAAATCGGTGCTACAAGTCTTTTGATTACAGAAACAGAGCAAGTTCCAAAAATATTTTCAACTACTGGTGTTGAAGAGTTTTTAGCTGGAGGTGTTGTTGTTTTGTATAATTTGAAACATGGAAATGTTAGAGAGAATGCTCTTGAGATATTGAAATTGAGGGGGGCAAGCCATCAGAAGAAGATTGTATCTTATCAAATTACAGGAAAAGGAATTACTGTTTATCCTGATCAAGAAGTTTTCTCAGAGATAAAGTAATTATAGAAGCAGAATAATCAATAGCGGAATTGCTATAAACGCTGCTAAAATGTAGAGGGCTTTTCTTCTTGATATTTTTATTAGTCTCTTGGATGCGAATTTTGTCATTTTTCTTAGAAGAGTTATATTAGGTAAGAAGATTATAGCTCCTACAACAGCGAATAAGGCGTAGGCGATTGCTGTTGCTAATGCTAATGGTTTCCCGATTATAATTGCTGCTAGGAATGTATCTGTGAATGTTCCTAAATCAGCTCCAAGAATAAAGGGAATTGCTTTTCTTAGATTGATGAG
This sequence comes from Candidatus Pacearchaeota archaeon, assembly GCA_002688015.1. Classification (GTDB taxonomy): domain Archaea; phylum Nanobdellota; class Nanobdellia; order Pacearchaeales; family GW2011-AR1; genus ARS1309. The sequence goes on along the minus strand of NZBT01000008.1, from coordinate 44,204 downwards.
ACGTGCAACTGCGAGAGGGACAAGTAAACTAATTGTTATGCTTGATGAAAAAACAATTGCTGTAAGTATTGCTCCTATTACGTAAATTTTTATTGGGGAGTTGAAATGTCTTTTTATGAACTTCTTTGCTTTAAATTCTCCGCCAAGGACTGCGATTACTGATTTTCCTATGTATTTTAGTGCAAAAATTAAAATTACAAATCCTAGGACTAATAATGTGAAGTCCGGTATGGATTTCTTTAATATACTTATTATTGGGCTTGTAATTGTGCCTATAATATCTGGGACTCCTAAGACTGAGAGTTTGGGAGAAATTGCTGTTGCTAGAAAGAGAGAAGATTTTGAGAATAGTTTAAAGAACCCCTCTAGAACTAATACGATTATGACCAATAAGGCTGAATAAATAGAATATACAAGAGCTATTTCAAATCCATGACGATAATCTGTCTTGCTTTCAGTAGTTGTCAGAAATGAGATTATTAGGGCGGTAATTGTTGTTCCTAAGCTTGCTCCAATTAAGACATATATGGCAGTCTCTAATGTCAAGAAGCCTTGTCCTGCAAGAGCTGAGGCAAGAGTGCTAACAGCTCCTGAAGATTGAACAATTGAAGTTGTGAACCATCCTGCGGCTATTGCTTTGATTGGGGAGAGATTATTTGTTAAAAAAGAACCTATTTGAGGCTCCAAGAATATTAAGGATTTTTTTATTAATTCTATAGAGAATATGAATAGATAGAGGAATAGGACTAATTTCAACCACTTTTTCATGATTTGTGAAGGGGAAAAGAAGTTTTAAGGCTTTTTAGTAACCTTTATATACGTACATGTACATTAAAATACGTTAAAATACGTATGATGGAAGAAAGACTATGAAAAAAGGAAATGATAAGCTAACGCTTTCTGTGGATAGAGAGGTTAAAGATAATTATAAAAAATTCTGTGAGGAAAATGGATTGCAAATAGGAAAACAGATTGAATTGTTTATGGATTCTGAGTTAAAGAAGGTTAAGAAAGGAGGAAAGAAATGAATAAAATAAAACAAGAGCTTCCTGTTTTAGAGGCGAGATTAGAAAAGAAATTGGCTGGGAAAGAATTTAAAAAGTCTGAAAAAAATACAGTTAAAGGTGTAAGATGAATTCTAATTTAATAAATACGGTTTGGGAATTGTTGAAAACAACAGGGAAGCCTGAAATTCTCTGGGTTGTTCTTCCTCTTGCTATTACAACTTTATTGATGGTTATATACTTTCAGAGATATAAAGATGAAAGGCCGGGATGGAACGATTATTTTGCTAATTCATTGATTTTAATTTTTGTTTCTATGGCTTTGTTTAGAGCTATTTATGAATTAGATATACTTGGATTAGGGAATTATTTAGAGTACGGTTGGAAAACTCTTGCAGTTTTATTACTTCTTATTTTTGGAACTTTGATTGTAAAGCTTAATTTTGGGCACTTTTTCCCAGAGAGATTGAGTAGAATTATAAGTTCCCCCTTAACGACGAATACTATAGCATTTATTGTTATCTTATATGTGCATACAGGTTTAGAAAATAGCTGGACTTTGTTTTTATCTTTGTTGTTGATACTTCTAGGATTGTTAATTGTGTTTAACTTGATTAAATGGCCTATTAGAAAGATGTTTGAGTATTCTGAAAAGATTAAGAAAAAAGAGAAGATTGAAAACATACAGCAGGAAAAGTTTGAAATCTCTGAACTAGATAAGGCGATTAAATACAAGAAGAAAAAGTTGAATAAACAAAAAATAAAAGATTTGGATAAACAAAAGAAAGAGGCATTGAGATTAAAGAAAGAGATCAAGAAATAATTGTTAACTCTGTTTGGGGAAAGTTTAAATACTAATTTGAAGTCTTTGTATTGGAGAGAGGTGGATTTCGGTTTATCTTTCTCCACTTATTTTTTAAGAATTTTATTCTAACTCTGGAGGGTTTTCAATAATTTCTGTTTCGTTTAATGTTTGATTTTCATCACTTTCTGGATCAGCGATTACTTCTCCTGTTATTGTATTTCTGTCTTCAGTATCATTGAACTTAATATCGATTTGGATCTCTCCAGAAGATAATTGAATTCCTGATTTTTTTACTTGGAAATAGATGAAGGCCCCAGCCAAGATTAATAGAATAATTATGACAATGAAGACTGTGCCAAAGAGTGCTCTTTTATTCATGATATTTTTAAATCTGAAGAGTTAATAAAGTTTCCTGAAGAAAAATTTGAACTCTCGTTTCTGCAATAAGGTTTAAATAGGAGTTCGGTTTAATGAGATTAGTTTCTCTATAAAAAATGAATAAAGCAGAGGGGTTGGAAAAATTAAGAACAGAGCTAAAACTGCGTGGCTTTAGCCCTCTTACTGTTAGAAATTATAGTTTCTTTGTTGATAAATTTTTGAAAATGACTGACAAGGAGATTATGGAGGAGTTAGTAGAAGATGATGCAAAGCTTTATCTAGGAAAATTGATTGAAGATAAAAGTAAGAATACTATAATGCTTGCTGCAGCTTCTTTGAAGTTTTTTTATCAAGAGATTTTAGAAAAAGAGTTTTCAAAAGTTAAAGTTCCTAAGAAAGATAGGTTGCTTCCTGAAGTCTTAAGCAAGGATGAGGTAAGGAATATGATTGAATCTGCTGACAATAGAAAATCTAGGTTGATAATATCCATGTTATATTCTTCTGGCTTGCGTGTTTCTGAGCTTGTTAATTTAAAAGTTGACAGCCTTGACTTTTCTGAAAATATTGGATGGGTAAGGAAAGGAAAAGGAAACAAAGATAGAATGTTTACTCTTTCTGCTAAATTAGGAGAGGAATTAAAAAGTTTTATTGAAGAGAAAAATGATAAAGAAAAAATTTATCTTTTTTCAAAGGATAAGCCCTTAACAACAAGGAATATTCAAAAAATAATTAAGGGAACAAGAGAGAGGGCTGGAATTAATAAGAAAGTAACGCCACACACGCTAAGGCATAGTTTTGCAACACATTTACTTGAAGATGGAACCGATATAAGAATGATACAGACCTTGCTTGGGCATAGCAATCTTAACACGACACAGATGTATGCTCATGTTTCTTCTGAGCAGATAAAGAAAGTGGAAAACCCGTTAGATAAGATATAATTATCTGAATGATTTCTGTCTCTTTGCTCTTGCCTTACTGTCTCCAGGCTTGTAAGCTTCTTTTCTTCTACTATCTTGAACAATTATATTTCTGTCATATTTAATGAAAGCTTTCTTTAGAGTTTCAGATCCAGAGATTTCCAAAAGAGCACGGGCTATAGCCAATCTTGATGCTTGGATTTGAGCTTCTTTTCCTCCACTCTTTGTCTTAATAGAAAAATCAAACTTTACTTTTTCCCCGAGTTCTTTTTCATAAATTCTAAGGGGCTCTATTAAAGCAAGTCTATGGAAGAGAGTTAATTCTTCATATGGGAGAAAATTATAAGAGATATTTCCAGTTCCTTGCTTAATTCTAATTTTTGCTACTGCTGTCTTTCTCTTTCCTGAGAAGATTCTGTTTTCTATATTTGGGATTTTTGTTTTTTTTGCCATTTTTATATTAGTTTTGATAATGCTTGAAGAGTAATTGATTCAGATGTTTTTACTTTTCCTGCAAGTATCTTCTTTGATTTTTCTAATTCTGCGGGAAGAACATTGTAACACATTATATTCTTTAAAGCTTGGACACCGCGGCCCTTTCTATGTGGGAGCATTCCACGAATTGTTCTTTTGACAATTTTTTCAGGACTTTTAGGGAAAAATGGACCTTTTAGGGAACTTCCGCCACGTCTTCTTTTTTGCATGTATGCCTTTGTAACAGATTCTGGATTTCCAAGGACAATTGCCTCATTGCAATTTACAATTGCCACTTTCTTTCCAAGAAGAGCTTGTTTTGCTGTGTAGCTTGCGAGCCTGCCAAGAGTTGCGTTTGTTGCATCTATTACAACTTGATTTTTTTGTTCTTCTTGTTTTTCAGTTTTAACTTTTTCTTTTTCTTCTACTGATTTAGCTTTTTCTTCTACTGGTTTTTCTGTTTTGTTTTCTTCTGTCATTTTACTTTGTGTTTGTTATTAGTTTAATTCCTTCAAATTTTGGATTTTTCTTGATTTCCTCAAGGATTGTTACTAATTCGGATTTGCTTTCTTTTACTTTCTCTTTTACTTTTTCAGAGAAGGAAAGGGCAACAATTCTTAACTTTTTTGTTAATTCTCCTTTACTTAGGACTTTTCCAGGAATGAGAACAGTGTCTCCAGCCTTTGTTTTGGAATCAATATTATCAAGGTTTATTGCTGAAAAAGAACGTGTAGGACCAGAGAGAATTTTCGTTACAGAAAGCCAGGCAGGATTCTTTAGAGCGAGGGAGATTGTTTCAACTAGCTCTGGGGCTGTCTTATTTTTAGAACGTTTCTTTAAAGTTGTTTTACTAATCTCATTCATGGTTAGGACTAATTTGGAAGGTTTTTAAACCTTTCTTAAGGGAAAGATTTATATACTAAAATACACACTTATACACACTATGAAAGATAAGAAGAAAAAGACGAAGAGTATAAGTGTAAGGAAGGGAAAGGAAAACAAGGTTAGAGTGAACATAACTGTAGATAAGGATTTGCTAAATAAGAGTAAAAAGAAGTTAGATATGTTTGGGGGAAAGCTTTCAACGCTGTTTAATGCTTATTTGAATGATTTTGTTACAAGTATGGATAAACATTACAATAAGAATAGCAGAGTAAGTGAAGATAGAATTAAGGAATTGGAAAAGAGATTGAAGAAGCTTGAGAAGAAAGGTTGATTCGTTCTTGCTCGAGTACTCCCTACGGTGAACAAACATGCGGGAGCAAGGATTCGAACCTTGGTAAGCACTAAGCTACATCGGCCTTAACGATGCCCATTTGACCGCTCTGGCACTCCCGCTTATGGAACTAATTAATAGAAGAAGTTTAAAAGATTTACTTAACAGCCTTTTCAAAACTGTCAAGGTTTTTCCCGAGAGCTTTAACTGCTCCTGATAGAATATCTTTTGCTGAGAGCATTCCAAAAGATTCAATTATGAATAAGATTTCTTTTGTTTCATTTATGACGTCTTTTCCTGTCTTCTCTATTTGAGAAACTTCAAGATCGTTTAAATCACAAATCCATTTTGTTCCAGACTTCTCAGGCTTGAATAAAGATTTTGATTTCTTAATTATTTTATCTGCTTCTGGAGAAGATTTTACTTCAAATAAATGCCTATAAAAGCAGAGGCCAGGAGTGTGTTTTGCATGTTCTAATCCAGTGCCAAGAGAAGCAGAAGCAACAAGTTCTAGTTTATGATTTTCATTGAGAATTGTAATTGGTGTTTTTGGGAACGCAATTGATCCAGAGCCTGAGAGATCGGAGGCATAAACAGTGCCAGGACCTTTCTTGCTTAATTTAAAACTTACTTTTGTTTTTTCAGTCATTGACTTTTCTGTTTGTAATGGAACTAGACCAAGTCTATGAGCAAGAACTTCATCATACAATGCAGAATCGTTCTTAAAAATTTCAACTTCTTCTATGGCAAGAGTTTGAACTTCTGAGACAGATCTACGGATTGCGTTTGCTAGAGAGTCTGATGTCTTTAATCTTAAGATTAATTTTTCAGGTGTATTGAATATTGTAGGCATTTTAGTATGAGTTTTAGAGGGGTTTTAAAGCTTTTTCTTTGTGCTTAAACACGCCTTCCTCTCTTACCTCCTTTCTTCTTTGGACCGCCTCTTGGATACTTAGTTGTGTCTAAAATATTTACGATACGGAAACCTTCTTTTCCAAGTGCTTTTACAGCTGAATGTGATCCTGGGCCAGTGTTTCCGACTGTGGTTTTTCCTTTTAATCTTACGTATAATGCGTTGATTCCTAAGTCACGAGCACGCTCAGAAGCTTTTTTTGCAACAAACATAGCAATTGTAGGGTTTGATTTTAATCTAGAGTGCTTTGTTATCATTCCTCCAGAGACACGAGAAATTGTGTTTCCGGCTAGATCAGTAATATGAACTATTGTATTGTTAGAAGAGCTGTAGATGTATGCAATTCCTGATCTTTCTTCTTTTGGTTTTTCTGACTTTCGCTTTACAGGTTCTTGAAGTTCTTCTGTTTTTTCCTTTGGAGCTTCTGCTTTTTCTTCAACTTTTTCTTCTTTCTCTTCTGTTTTTTCTTCTTTTTCTTTTTTCTTTGCCATTATTTTGTTTCTCCTTCGTTATCAGACTTCTCTTCTACTTTCTCTTCCTTTGGAGCTTCTTCCACAGCTTCAGCAGGGGCTTCAGTTTTTTCAGCAGGGGCTTCAGTTTTTTCAGCAGGAGCTTCTTCAACAGGCTTTTCTTTCTTTACTTTCTTCTTTTGCTTTAAAGTTATGAGATCCTCAAATGCAACAGGAACGAGATAACTTGGAGAATTTACAACACGATTTTTGATTAATATTTTTTTATGAACAATTGCTTGTCTAGCTTGTCTTACAGTATTTGCTAATCCTTTTTTAAAGACAATTGTAGGAAGTCTTCTTTCTAGTAAGTCAACAGGTTTTAAATCGAGGACGTCTGCAGCAGTTTCTATTTTTAATCCAAGGGAACGTAGTTTGTTGAAGAGGACTTCTTGTTCTTCTATTGAAGCACGTGCAAGTTCCATTGCTCTCTTTCTGTAGTAATTTACTTTTGCAAGAGTTCTCCAAATTTCTCTTTTGTTTTTTAAACCGTATTCTAAAACCAAAGAGTTTTCTTCTTGAATTCTTGAGGATTCAAAAGCTTTTTTAGGACGCACGAAAAGTTTTTTCTTCCTTATCATTTAGCTTTTCTTTTAACTCCTACTGCTTGTCCTTTTTGTCTAAAGTTAGATCGAGTTCTCTGTCCTCTTACTGGCAACTTTTGAGCGTGTCTTAATCCTTTATAGGATTTTATTTTTCTCATTCTTTTTATATCGAATTCCTTCTTCATATCTAAATCATTAGAATACAAATGACTAGATTCTCCTGTTTCTATATCAGAGCGTCTGTTTTTTATGAAATCTGGGAAATCGGGGTTTTTCAAGAATTCTTCAATTTTTTGAATTTCTGGTTTAGAAAGTTCTGAAATTTTCTTGGATTTTATAAGTTTTAATTTGTGGCAAACTGCATTTGAAATTGCCCAAGAAATTCCTTTTATTCTTGTTAAACCGGTTAGGATATTCTTACTTCCTGGAATGTCATGTCCGAAAATTCTAATTAGAACTTCAGTTTCTTCTTCTTCTCTTCGTTCCTTTGGTTTTTCTTCTTCTTTTTGTTCCTTAGGATTTTTTTCTTGTTCTTTTCTTTCTTTTGCCATTTTTGTTTTTAGTGTGCAAAAAGATTGAAGCGCTGTCTTTCCAAGAGCTCTTCTATAACCCTTTTTTCTATTGCGCTCTTTGGATCTGGGATGCTTTTTACTCTTTCCCTTATATCCTCAAAGGATTTGAAGGCCTTTTTGGCCCTTTCCTCAATGATCTCTTGGGTGTGCTTCTTTCCAAAACCTGGAAGAAGTTCAAGTTGATGAAGCCTAGTATTAATCGCTGGAGCATTATTGAAGAACTCGACAAAACGAGATTCTTGCTCCCCAACTAGTTCCTCGATGAACTCCTGCAGTTGGATCTTTGCAGTTTCTGTTATTCTATCCCGCCTTAGTCTTCCGGCGATGTAGTATATCTTATCTCTCTTCTCTGGACCTATATAAACCTTTTCCTTTATTGATAGTGTGACTCCTCTACGAGGAATTAATTCTAACAATGCAAGAGTTTTAAGACCTATAGCCTGAGCTATTGGAGACATTTTCTTTTCTATTGGATATCCATAAGGTAAATAATCTAAGATTATTGCATTTTCTTCTTTTTCTGTCATTTTTAAGCTCCATATTTTTTAACTATTTCCAGGATTTGATTTATTTCTTCTTGAGAAAGGGAAACGTCAATAAATATTTTATTTACATCTTCTGCGTCTTTAGGGAGGAAATTTAATACTGCTATGATATCTTCTTCTTTTATCTTAACGTTTTTAAGGGCTCTTATTTCTTCTGCAAGGGCCTTTGCTTTTTGAGGAGACAAGATTGTGAATTTCTTTAGATAAAGTAAAAGATCCTTTTTTTCTTCTACATCTTTGATATGTGCCTTTACGTCTGCAAGTGCTAATGGTTGTTTTTCTAATACTTTCATTTTGCTTCTCCTGAGTATATTTTCTTTAAGTGGATGGGTCTAATTAAATATTTCTTTTTCTTTCCTAAGTCTGCGATTTCAATATGGTATGCTGCCCCTCGTTTTTCTAGGACAACCCCTGTACGACCTTGTAATCTCTTTGAGTAGCCGAATGTTTGACTTAGTTCCCTAACTACAGCGACCTTATCTCCAGGGCTGAATTTCTGGAAAAATCTCGTAAATGAGAATTTTCCTTTGTCTCTTTGCCTTTTGTGTTTAAGCATGTAGAATAAGGTAAAAAGCAGTTTTTAAAACTATTGGATTATAGGGAGAAAGAGTCTGAAGATGTTTGAATAGGTTCCTGATTTACTTCTTCTATTTGTTCTTCTGATTCTTGGATGAGGGCTTGAGCTTGTGGGGGATTTTCTAGTTCTGATTCTTGTTGAGCAGAAATGGATTTTTGAGTCTGCATTGCTTCTTCAAATAAGGAAAGGCTTGTTCCCTGCTCTTTCTGTTCTGGATTTTGAGGGACTTCGGGCTGCCTTGTCGTTTCATTAGACTTTTCTAATATTGTATTTGCAGAATCAGATACAGATCCTTGAAATAAGTCCCCAGCTTCTCTGGCATTTTCCATATTTTGAATTATTGCAGAAAACATTTTTTCTCCCCAGACATTGTGTCCGCAGGGGCTACAGACATCCATGACACAGTCTTGCTGTAGTTCAGAATAACAATAAATGCATTTTTTAGCCATGTCCCTCTTTTTCTCCGTGTTAGGAAAGAGTAGAGGGAAGAGTATTTAAAACTTTCTTGTCTTTTTAAGGAATGAAGATAAATAATAAAATAACGTTCTTTCTTGGAATAATTTGGATAATTTTCTTAATTTTGGCTTACTTTATTAAATTCGATGTAGATTCGGGAGCTAACTACATTGTGAAAGATTCTTTGCTTGGAATTTTGATATTTCATAGTCCTATTGTTCTTACTGTTTATATTTTAGTGGGGATACTGCTTGTTTTATTGGGAATTATGAGAATAAAAATCAAATAACAGCGTTAACACAAGACTTATAAGTGATTTTTATTAGGAGAATATATGAATGAAGTTCTTAGATCTTGGAAACTTGTATTTTCTAAAAGAAGTTATTTATTTTTAGCAATAATTATTGCTTTTTTCTTTTATGTTTTAAATGTCTTTATTGCTAATTATAAATCTATTTTTTCTTTTTACCAAAATTTTGGTTTTCTTGAAGGGAACAAGTTGTTTTTATCTTTGTCTTTGGGGTTTAAAGAGACTATTGAATTTCATAGTTTTGTTTCAATAATAATTATCAGTATATTATTTGGAATGCTGTTTTCATTGATTTCTTATAAGACTAGAGTTATTGGAAACTCTGATAAAAAATTAAGTATCTTTGGGAGCATAGGTGTTTTCCTTGGAGCCCTTGTTCCTGGATGTGCTGCTTGTGGAGTTGGAGTGTTATCTGTTTTGGGATTAGGGGTGGCGGCAGTTACATTCTTGCCTTTTGATGGTTTAGAAATAAGTATTTTAGCAATTGGAATTTTAGGGGTAACGATTTATAGGGCATCGAAAGACTTAATAAACTGTAAAATATCGAAAAACATGTTCAATACAGATATGAAAGGAGGTAATTAATTATGGAAGAAGAAAACGTACAATCAGGAGAAGACCTTACTATTTCTATTAGCAAAGATAAGATTTGGAAATATAGTACATTTGTTCTTGCTTTAGTTGTTATAATCTGTGCTTTTGTTATCTTCACTGGAGATGATTCTGAAACGCCAGGAACAGGAAATGTTGTTGCACCTACGCAACAGCCTACACAACCTAGTCAAGTTAGTGCTAGTATAGATGATGACGCAGTTTTAGGGGATAAAGATGCTCCTGTTACAATTATAGAATTCTCTGATTATCAATGTCCTTTCTGTCAAAGACATGCGACAAATACACACCCTCTTTTGAAGAGTGAATATGTTGATACTGGAAAAGTCAAGATAGTATTTAGGGACTTTCCTCTAACAAGCATTCATCCACAAGCGCAACCTGCGGCAGAAGCAGCAGAATGTGTTAAGAAAGTATCTGGATCAGATGAAGCTTATTACAAATATCACGATGTTTTATTTGAAAATCAAGCTAATTTGAATAGTGCTAATTTCAAAACGTGGGCTAAAGAACTTGGATATGACATCTCTAATTGTGTAGACAAGGGAGAAACGAGAGCAGAAGTTCAAAAGGATCTTAGAGATGCGGCGGCGGCTGGAGGAAGAGGAACACCATACTTTGTCATCATGGGAGAAGATGGAGAAGGAACTGCTTTAAGTGGAGCTCAACCGTTTAGTGCTTTCCAACAGATCATAGATTCTAAGCTAGGTTAAATTTACAAATTTATTTTTTTATTTTATACTTTTATTTTTTTGGTTTTTATCATATAAATTATTATAAAGAGATCCTTTCCTATAATAATATTAAAATGACAGAAGAAGAATTGGACAACAGGGATGAATTCCTTTCAAGGATTGGAATTAGAGTTTATGAGCCTAGAGAAGTTAATGTTGGAGAAATTCTTGGTACTGTATCAGAAAATGATCATTTCTTAAAAATTAATTATATTAATGGATTGCATTTAAATCCAAGTTTGTCAAAATTGGATTACTTTCCTCATGTAAAATTAGCAGGCCCTGCGTTTGGACTTACTATATCTGATGATATTAAACCTACAGGATATCAATTTCTAATTTTGAGACCTCAAGAAGCAAGTGGAAGAGTATGGGCACCTCATACTATTTCTGAACATTTATCGGAAAAATTTCAGAGATATCAAAGGGAATTTCTGGAGGGATTTGGCGCCGATGAAAAAAATGAGAGAGCATATATGGTTCAGGATGAGAGATATAGAAATTTAGGTAAACTTATACTTTCAATGGAGATGCCTTCACTTAGTTTTCTACCTCAATCCCTTAATCTAGATGAATTGATTGATTGGATCGATAACGCAAGAGACGAAATGGAAATTCTAAGACAAACTTCGGCTAATTTAAAAAGAATACTTCATTGTTCTTGAAAATGAGATTTTCAAGGAAAGAAAAGAAAGATTTATTTTATGCAGGGATTATGCTCTCTTTAGCTTTTGCAATTTTGCTTTCAGGAGGCCTTTCTGGTTTATTTAAATCAGAAGTTGGTTTTACTACTATCTTTCTTGTTGCTTTTCTGACTGCTGGAATCGGCTTCTTACTACATGAACTTGCACATAAGTATGTTGCAATTAGCTATGGCCTCCGAGCGGAATTCAAAGCATTTTATGGAATGCTTTGGCTTGCTGTGGGACTGAGCTTCTTCGGATTTATTATTGCTGCTCCTGGAGCTGTTTTTATTCAAGGGTTTGGATTAAATAGGGCAAAGAATGGAAAAATTTCTCTTGCTGGACCTGTTACAAATATTGTTCTTGCAGTTCTGTTTATGATTTTGGGATTGTTTTATACTGCTGGAATTTTAGGAGCGATAGCAAGCTTTGGATTTACAATTAATGCTTTACTTGCTGCATTTAATATGATTCCTGTTATGCCTTTTGATGGAGCTAAAGTGCTTGCTTGGGATAAGAGAATTTATGGTATTATAATGGTTGTAGCTCTTGGTTTGTTTTTCTTGTCTTGGATAATATAGATTGAAAAGGTTTATAATTTAACTTTCGCTGTTATCTTTATATTAAAAGGGGTTTTTATGAGAGTAGCAATAAATGGTTTTGGTAGAATTGGGGAAAGTGTTTTTAAATTGTGTTTAGAGGGAGGAATCAGAGTTGTAGCTATAAATGATATTCATGGAGTTGATGATGTTATCTATTTGCTTAAATATGGAAGTATTCATGGGAAGTTTAAAGGCACAATTAAAAAGGGGAAAAGAGGGGAACTGATTGTTAACGGGAAGAAGATTGTTGTATTATCGGAGAGGAATCCAGAGAATTTGCCTTGGGCTGATCTTAAAATAGATACAGTTGTTGAGGCTACAGGAAAATTTACTGATAAGAGAAGTGCAAGCAAACATATTCAAGCGGGTGCAAAAAAAGTGGTGATTACTGCACCCGCTGACAATCCGGATATCATTATTCTTCCAGGAGTTAATGAGAATAAATTGGAGAAAGGAGATGAGATAATTTCAGTAGCAAGTTGTACAACAAATGCGTTAGCGCCTGTTGTTGCTGTTTTAGATAAGAAGTTTGGAATTAAGAATGCGTTATTTACAACAATACATGCTTACACTTCAAGTCAAAGTGTAGTTGATACAAGTTCTGAAAAAAGAAGAAGACTTGGAAGGGCAGCTTTAATGAACCTTATTCCTTCAACAACCGGAGCTAGTGATTCTATATGTGTTGTCTTTCCTAAATTACTTGGGAAGATAAAAGGATTTGCAGTTCGTGTTCCCATTCCGGATGGTAGTTTATTGGATCTAACTGTTGAATTGAAGAAGAACTTTACTGAAAAGGGGCTCAATCAGATTTTCAAGAAAGAGAGTAAAGGAAGTATGAAAGGAATTATTGGATATACTGAAGAAGAACTTGTTTCAACAGATATTATTGGAAGAACTGAAAGCGGCATTGTCGATGCTCTTTCTACGCAGAAGCAAGGAAATCTAGCTAAGGTATTAGTTTGGTATGATAATGAATATGGATATAGTAATAGAGTTGTTGATGTTCTGAAATTGATGAGAAAGTGGAGCAAGTAGAATGTTCAAAGGAATAAGAACACTTGACGATTTTAACTTTAAAGGAAAGAGAGTTCTAGTTAGAGCGGATATTAATTCTCCTTTTGTTAGAAATAAAGTAGAAAATAACGAGAGGATTGAACAAAGTGGAAAGACAATAAGAGAGATTCAAAGGAAAGGCGGGAGAGTTGTTGTTCTTGCTCATCAAGGGCAGCCTGATAAAAAGGATTTCAAATCATTGAAAGGGCATGTTAAATTGTTAAACAAGTATTGCAAGATTAAGTTTGTTAAAGATACATTGGGAAAGAAAGCAATTTCTGAGATTGATAGTTTGAGGAGCGGGCAAGCTATTTTGTTGGAAAACGTGAGGTTTCAAAAAGATGAATATGATCCAAAAAAGAAAGGGAATATGATTGTTGAGGAGTTTAAGGATAGATTTGATATTTACATTAATGATGCTTTTTCTGTTGCACATAGGGATCAAACGAGCATTGTTTCTTTCCCTAAGTATATGGACGCTGGAATGGGGAGAACTTTTGAGAAAGAGTTGAAAAATATTGGAAAGATAAGATTAGGAGATTGCCATTATCTTCTTGGAGGGAACAAAGTTGATGATCTTATGTTATTAGTGAAAAAGAAAAATATTTTGGCTGCTGGAGTTTTTTCTGTGTTATGCAGTATTGTTTCTGGGAAGAATCTGGGCCTGGAAAATAAGAAAAGAAAGAAGGAGATGCAGGAATTTGGGAAGATAATTAAGAAAGAGTTAGGGCATATGCATAAGCCTTCTGATTTTGGCTTTTTGATTAAGAGAAAAAGAAAAGACATTGGAGAGAAGAATTGGCCTGTTAATGCTCGTGCTTTGGACATTGGGGAAGAGACGATAAAAAAGTATGAGAAGATTATTGCGGGCTGTTCATTTGTATTCATGAAGGGAACTCCAGGGAATTGTGGCGTTAAAGGTTTCTGCCTGGGAACAAAGAGATTATTGAAAGCTATGGAGAAATCTCCAGCCTTCTGTGTTGTTGCTGGAGGACATTCATCAACAGCAGCGAGAGAAATGAATATAAACGAGAAAAAGTTAGGATATATTAGTTTAAGTGGAGGAGCTTTAGTGCATTATATTGCGGGGAAGAAGCTTCCTGGACTTGAGGCTTTGAAGAGGGAAAAGGGATGAAATACGATATAATAACTTTTGGAAGTGCAGTGGTAGATATATACATGGATACATCTGTAAGGGAAAGTAAAGGGCAGTTATGCTTTGATGTTGGAGATAAGATCTTAATTGATGATATTAATTTTAGTATTGGGGGAGGAGGGACGAATACTGCTGTGGCTTTTAGAAGGCTTGGATTGAAAGCAGGATATTTTGGAAAGATTGGAGAAGGAAAAAATGGAGAGATTGTTTTGCGTGAGTTGGGAAAAGATAATGTTCCGTTTCTTGGGATAAAGAGTAAAGAGCATACTGCATATAGCGCTATTTTAGGAGCTAAGAAAGGGAGAAGGACAATATTGACTTACAAAGGAGCAAGTAATACGATAAAGTGGGGTGAAGTTGAGAAGGGGAAATTGAAAGCTGATTGGTTTTACTTTTCAAGTATGATGGAAGAGTCCTTTAAGACGATGGAGAAACTTGTGGAATTTGCTGTTGGGAAGGGGACAAAGGTTGCGTTTAATCCAAGTCAATATCAAGTTTGTTTGGGGAAGAATAGATTGAAAAAGATATTGAAGAATACAGATGTTTTGATCTTGAATAAGAAAGAGGCAGGAATTTTAGTTGGGAAAGGGAATTTGCATGAGAAACTACATAAGCTTGGCGTTAAGATCATTTGTATTACTGAGGGGGATAAGGGAAGTGAGACAAGTGATGGAATTAATTTGTATAGAGCGCACGCAAATAAAAATATTAAATGTAGGGAAACAACTGGAGCTGGAGATGCTTTTGCTTCTGGTTTTGTTTATGGAATAATTAAAAATTTTGGGATTGAGAAGGCGATTCAGATAGGAAGTGCTAATGCTGAATCTGTTATTCAGATTAGGGGAGCAAAGAATGGACTTTTGAGAAGAAGTGATTTAGGTAAGATTAGAAAAGTTAAAATTGTGGAGAAGAAAGAAAAATGAAAATTGTGTTTTTGGAAACAGATAAAGAGAAAGCAGAATATGTGAGAAATAGATTGGGAGATATTGGGAAACATGAGATTGTATTTTTTTCTGAGGAATTAGATAAGACAGGTTTGGGAAAGATAAAGGACGCTGAAGGAATTGTGCTTTTTGTTGATTCTGAAATTGATAGAAAGGTGATGAGAGACTTGCCGGAGCTAAAGTACGTTGCTACAATGTCAACTGGATATGATCATATTGACATTGAGAGTGCAAAGGAGTTTGGAATAAATGTGAGTAATGTTCCTAGTTATGGAGAGAATACTGTTGCGGAGCACACATTTGGATTGATATTAAACTTGTCAAGAAAGATATGGAAAGGAATTGAGAGTGTTAAAAAAAGTGATGACTTCGTACTTGAGGGACTACAAGGATTTGATTTGAAAGGAAAGACATTAGGAGTTATTGGAGCAGGACATATAGGGCAACATGTAATTAAGATTGCTAATGGTTTTCAAATGGAGGTTATTGCTTTTAATAAATCTAGAGATGAGGAATTAGCTGGAAAACTCGGATTCAAGTATGTTGAATTAGATGAATTGTTAGAGAAAAGTGATGTAATAACACTTCATGTTCCATTGACTGAAGAAACGAAGCATATGATAAATAAGAATAATATTGGGAAAGTGAGAAAAGGATCAATACTGATTAATACTTCTAGAGGAGAGATAATTGAAACTGGAGCTTTACGTTGGGCACTAGATGAAGGTATCCTTGCAGGAGCTGGTTTAGATGTTTTAGAAGAGGAAGAAGATTTTGGGGAAGAAGCAGAGTTGTTTAAGAAGAAAGAAAAAGTAAGTGACTGGCGTGCCCTTATAGAGAATCATTTGTTAATTGATTATGATAATGTTATTGTTACACCGCATATGGCATTTTACACAAAAGAAGCCGAGCAGAGAATTTTGGATATGACTGTTGAGAATGTTAAAGCCTTTTTAGGAGGAAAAGTTAAGAATAAGGTTGTTTGATGTAAAAAGTAATATTTAAAAGGAGAAAAGTTTTATTAATAACATGAAAAGAGTAATTCTAGCTGTCTTATTGGGAGTATTTATGATTAGTTTGGTAAGTGCAGCTAGTTGTTCTTTAGATGCAAAACTGATTAATCAAGATCCTTATCCTGTAATTCCTGGGGATGAAGTTAAAGTAGTGTTCCAATTGAATGGTATTTCAAATCCTGAGTGTAAGAATGTTGTTTTTGAACTTGTTGAAGAATTTCCTTTTGAATTGATTCCTGGGCAGGAAGCTCGAGTTACTGCAGAGGGCGGGACTGTTTCTGATTTTAACACTTACTTATTGATTCCTTATAAATTAAGAGTTGCTAAAGACGCTAGAGATGGTGATAATTCTCTAGAAATCAAGTTTTCAAACGGTGTGGAAAATAATAAAGCAATTACAGTTAGAGAATTTAATATTACTGTTGAAGATTTAGAAACTGATTTTGAAGTTTCAATAAAAGATTATGTTGCAGGAACAAGGACTTTGACTTTTGAAATTCTTAATATAGGGGAGAATGACGTTGAAGCACTTACTGTAGAGATTCCAAAGCAGGAGAGTATCTCAATTAAGGGGAGTAATAGAAATATTGTTGGATCTTTGGATTCAAATGAAGACACAACATTTAGTTTTGAGGCAGTTCCAACGGATGGGGAGATTGATTTAGTAATCTTGTACACTGATGAAATTAGCGAAAGAAGACAATTGGAAAAATCTGTTACGTATGATTCCAGTTACTTTACTGGTAGGGCAAGGGATCAAAATGGAGGAAGTAAGACAACTTATTATATTATTGCTTTTGTTGTTTTAGTTATTATTTTCTGGCTTTGGAGAAGAAAAAAGAAGAAGGATAAGCAGAAAAATAAACATCGACACGAATAATTCTATTTCACCAACATATTCTCAATTTAATTATTTTTGTGCAGTAATTGCATCACTGACGAGGATCACCCTTCCAATTTCATTTGAACCAGCAAGATAATATTCTTTGGAACTAATCTTAGAATTCTATTCATATCTTAATGCATTTACTGGTTTTATCTTTGAAGCTTTAATTGCTGGTATTACTCCTGAGATAGCTCCTGTAATTGTTGCAAAAGCGATAAGTCCTATGAACAAGTATGGATGATAATATGGAGAAAGGAAGCCCCAACCCATTCCATCTAATATGCTACCAACAATAGAAGTGATTGTGAATCCAACAAGAACTCCAACTGCCCCTGCGATAAAACCTAATAATGAAGACTCAAATAGAAATATATTAAATATCGCTGAGTTTGGAGAGCCGACAGCTTTCATTATTCCAATTTCCTTTATCCTTTCTAAGACAGAAGTAATCATTGTGTTTGCTGTATTGACTGCCGAGACTAAAACAGAAATTAAAGCGATTAAGATTATGAAACCAATTACAATATTTAATGCTCCTGCGAAACTATCAATTAAATCTTGATAAGATTGTACAAAAAAGTCTTCTTTTCCTTCATCTAAACCACGGTTTTTTCTTAATTTTTTTTCAAGGCGTTCGATAACTAAATCAATTTCATTAATATCTTTTACACTGGCAATAATCCATCCGTAAGAATTATTTCCAGGAAATAATATATCTAATTGTTCTTCTGTTACATAAAGTTGGGCATCATCTGGAGGACTTCCAATTGATTCAAGAAAACCAACAATTCTTAATTCTTGTCCTTGTATCTCTATTTTATCATTTAAATCAAAAGGTTTTGGGAATATTAAATCAGGTTTTTGATAATTATATCCTGCTAGAACTTTTCCATTATCTTTTTTGTCTAACCATTTACCTTTATCAATTCCCACATTTGAAAGTTCAAACAGAAGTGTACTTTCTGGATCGTATCCAATCACAAAAGTAAAAACTTTTTTTCCATCTTTGATAACTTCAGCTGTTTTGAATGAAATAGCTGTGGCTTCTTTAATTCCAGATGTTTTCTCAACAACTTCTAAATCTTTTTCAGTTAAAGCAAACGTATCATCTAAACCGGGTATTCCAACTCCTTTAGCTTGAATAAGAACTTTATCTACAGAAGTTCCAGAAGAAAGTTCCCCAATATAATCATATAATCCTGCTCCAAAACTAATGAAAATAAAAATTGTAGCTATCCCCATAAAAATAGAAAGGATTGTTAATAGAGAACGTCCCTTTCTATGGTTTAAATTTCTTAACGAATATTTTATGCTTTCTATGTTCATTTTAACCTCTTAATGCCTCCACAGGATTTTGTTTTGCAGCTCTCATTGCAGGAATAAGTCCTGCTGTGGCTCCAACTAAAAAGCTACCTGTTAAAGTGAGAAAGATTAAAACAAAGTCTATATTTACAGATGCTGAAGAACCAATGAAATTATTAATTCCGATTATTCCGAGAATACCAATTAATGTTCCGAAAACAGCCCCAATAAATCCTCCAATTAAACCAAGAAGGCCTGCCTCAATAAGGAATTGCATGAATATATCGGAGTTCTTAGCCCCTATTGCTTTCATAATCCCAATTTCTTTTCTTCTTTCTAAAACAGAAGTGGTCATTGTATTTACAATTCCAAGTGCTCCAACAAGAACAGATATTAAGGCTATAAGAGCAACGAAAGCTTTAACACCATTTAAAACACTGTTAACTGTTTCCATTGCAGCTTCAGGAGTTGAAACTTCAAAGTCTTCTTCTCCTTTATCAACATTTCTTCTTTTTCTTAATAAATCTTCTATGTCTTTTTTTGCTTTGTCCATTAGATCTTTGTTTTTTACTTTAACCGCAATTAGATCTACATCATCCCCATAACCCATCAAATCTTTTAATGGCTCATCATTCATATGAACAATATTATCAAAAATAAAACTCCCTTTTTTCTTTGTAATTCCGACAACCTTGAATTGTTTATCATTTACTTTTACAGTATCTCCTAAATCAACAGATTTTTCAAGTCCTACCTTATTTGCATAAAAATTGTAACCTAAGACAACATTTCCATTATCTGATTCTCCAAGTAATCTTCCTTTTATGGATTCTGCATCAAGTTCTTCATATGTAAATTTTCTATCTTCTCCACTAGGAATGCTCATTGCAAACCCAAAAATTACTTTATTGTTAAATTCTAATTTACCAGAAGGGATATTTCTTCTAATTGCTCTATCAACGACACTTAATTTATTAATTGCCTCTACATCGTCTATTGTTAAGGGATCTGATACTGCAGATCCTGGAGGGCCATAAGCATTTAGTCCTCCTGCTTGAACAGAGATTATTTCTGTTGAAGAAACACCAAACTGAGAATTTACAGCAAGTTGCAATCCATTTCCTAAAGAAATCAGGGAAACAACAGCCGCAACTCCAATAAAGATTCCTAATAAAGTTAGCCAAGATCTAATTCCTCTTTTTTTTAGATTTCTGAATGCAAGGCTGAAGTAATCACTAATCATTTACATTCCTCTCTTTTTATTATTCTTTACTTTTCCCTTTGTAGTCTTTTCTATTTTTCCATCCTTTAGCCAATAGATTGTGCTTGCATAGGCTTTCGCGAGATTTGGATCGTGGGTAACCATTATAATTGTCTTTCCTTCTTTGTGAAATTTTTCTAAGAAGCCCATTACTAATTCCCCTGTTTTTGTGTCTAGATTTCCTGTTGGTTCATCTGCAAGGATAATATCTGGATTGTTTGCTAAGGCGCGGGCAATAGCTACTCTTTGTTGTTGCCCTCCTGAAAGCTGGTTTGGATAATGATCCATTCTATCTCCTAAATCTACTAGATTCAAAAGTTCTTCAGCTCTGTCTTCTCTGTCTTCTAGATTAACTTCTTGGAAAAGCATTGGAAGCATTATGTTTTCTTTTGCAGTTAGATTGGGAATTAAATTGAATTGTTGGAATATAAATCCTATTTTTTTCCCTCTTAATTGAGCCAGTTCTGATTCTTCCATTTGTTCTATGTTTTCTCCGTCAAGATATATTGCCCCTTTTGTTGCTAAGTCTAAGGAACCAACAAGGTTCATTGCTGTACTTTTTCCAGAGCCTGATGGGCCCATAATCGCAACAAATTCTCCTTCCCTAATAGAAACGTCTATTCCATCCACTGCCTTAACAACTTCCTCTCCCATGTAATAATATTTCATAACTTTTTTTAAATCAATAAGGGTTTTCATATACTTTAGAATAGAAATGAATTTAATAAGCTTTTGATTCTGAAATTGATGGAAGATGACAAGATTATTAGAGATTATCATCGGGAAATCGGAGTTAGTGGGGGAACTGTAGATTATCTCGAGCAGTTAAGAATTTTAGATAGAATTAGAATGAGGCCTGCCTCAAAGGTTGAGAATGATGGAGTTATAATTGTTGGAGATTTTACATTATCAGAATGGGTTAGTACTGATCCTAGAACGGAAGTTAAAGTTGAGGATTTGTATGATAACTCCTATTATGGGTGTGTTTCTTTTTGGTAAAAAGCTTTAAAAACCATCTTTGATGAATATAGTTATGATAATTCCTGTTAGATGTATGTCGTGTGGAAAACCCGTTGGACAGTTGTGGGAAGATTATAAGAAGCGTATTGAATCCGGAGAAGATGCTGGAAAAGTTTTAGATGAGCTTGGATTGGAAAGATATTGTTGCAGAGCTACTTTGTTAGGACATGCCGACATGCTTCCTGAAGTTACAAAGTTCAAGAAAGCATAGCTTTCTCTGATAATGAAACTTTTAAAAGATTTCATATTCAAAAAGGCATGAGCCTTTTAGATAATTAAACTCTTACGAGATTTAATCTTTAAGAAAGCGTAATTCTTCTTAATTTTACTATTCTTATTGGATGAAAAGTATTATAAAGAGAGATTACTATGTTAACATATCAGACTTATTAGGAAAAAGGAGGTGTAAAGATGGCTAAAAAAGCGGGAAATGTAATCGGGGGATGGGCATTCCTTATCGGTGTTGTATTGGCATTAGTTCTAGGTTTCCTAGGAAACGTTACAGGAACAATGGCAACAATCTTAGTGGTTGTTGGAGTTATTATAGGACTTTTGAATATTGCAGATAAAGAAAGCGCACCATTTCTGATGTCTGGAGCAGTCTTAGTGATCGTTAGCTCATTTGGACAGGAAACTCTTAGTGTAGTTACTAGATTGTCCACTGTTGTTGATGCGTTGTTGTTGCTGTTTGTACCTGCAACAATTGTAGTAGCTATAAGACATGTCCTTAAGATAGCAAAGAGGTAAACCCTCTTAACTTATTTTTTTATTTTCTTTAACTTATTTATTTCTTGAATTAGTTTCGTAAGTATTAGATTGGTATCATTCTTAGAAAAAAATAAAGAAGACAGCATCCGAGTTTCGCCTCTTGACGGAGACTAATGCAACGGACGTAGTGTGCTTAGCTTCTGTGTTCGGAATGGGAACAGGCGTTTCCACATTACTGTGACCGTCTTCTATTTTGCTAAAATAGTTTCATTTAAAAAGGTTTCCATATTCAATAAATCGTGCGGGTATGCCGGAGCGGTCAAACGGGACGGACTCAAGATCCGTTAGCTTAGTGCTTACAAAGGTTCGAATCCTTTTACCCGCATTACAATAATTCTTAATACTTATCATTGGAAGTTTTTAGATGGAAGAAGGAGAACGTTTTAGAGTATACAGGACTAAGCCACTTGGAGGTTTTTTGGATCTGAAAGAAGGGCCTGTTTTAATTGTAGACAATGAGCATAGATCTGTGAAAAATCCTGACTGGAGATTGGTTTATTCTGGAACAGATAAAAGTCCTGAAGGAACATTAATTTTTTATCCTGGAGAGGCAGTTGAAGGGCATACTAAAGAACATAGAGTTGTCAAAACTGGACCTTACATAGTGAAAAAGATTGCTGCCCTCTTTCCTGAGCAGTATCAAGGACTAGTTGATTCACATAATCAAGTAGTGGCTGAGTTTATGCGAAGAAGAACTGGAATTGATAAAATGCATTCTGAGACTTATGAAAGGGCTGAAGAAGATCATAGAAAAAGAATTGCTGACCTTGATACTCTTAAGCGTTCTAGTTGGAGTAGGATAGGACCAGTTGAAAATTTTGAAGATATACTTCCATAGATAGTTAATTTTAAAACCCAATTTCCTGTTAGATAATTAAGGCCCTGTAGCTCAGCCCGGATTAGAGCGATTCCCTCCTAAGGAATAGGTCGCAGGTTCAAATCCTGTCAGGGCCGTTTGAACAATCATAAAGTTTAAAAGACATTTATGTGAGATATAGTTAAGCGCGATTGGTTTAGTGGTAGAATAATTGGTTTCCAACCAATTGGCAGGGGTTCGATTCCCCTATCGCGCATTTTTTTCTTTTGGAGAGAAGAATTATATAGTTTCTCTGCTTCTTTAATTGATGAAAAGGAAGGGATATTTTAGAACTGCAGTTTATGTTAGTTTGATTTCTGTTCTTGGTTTTGGGACATATTATACAGTTGAGCTTGCTTTAGATGTAAGAGAAGCTTTTTCAGAAGAGAATATAGGAAATAAAGTTGAAGAATACTCCATGAGTGCTTTGGAGAAAGGCGGAGATATTACAGTTGAGGCAGGGACAGAAACTGCTGGAAAGATGGCTAGAGATTCTTTAAAACCTGCGATAATTAGTTTCTTAGATTGGTATGAAGAATTTGATAGAGAATTGAGAGAAGAGAGAAAAGAAAGAGAGTTAAGAGAATTTGATGAAATGATGGAAGGAAGGTATCTTGCACAGGCTTAAAATAAGTTTAAAAACCCTATTTCTTCTATAAAAAGATATGGAACATAATGAAGAAAGTTCTGAGAGAAAAAACTGGTATGATAAGTCATATAAGCTATTGTTGATAATTCCAGCAATATTGTTATTGTTTTCCCTAGTATATTTATATGGATTTGTTCAGAATACAGGAGATATAATAAGGAAAGATGTTAGTTTAACTGGGGGAACAAGTGTAAGTGTTTTTGATGGAAATGTTGAGATTGATGATTTGAAATCTAAGCTTTTAGAAGAGTTTCCTGATTTAAGAGCGAGAGAAATTTCTGACTTTAGAACTGGAAAACAACAAGGTTTTTTTGTTGAAACAAGGGCTGGAGTTGATGAGATTACTGGAGCGTTAGAAAATTATTTAGGGTATGAGTTGAATCAACAGAATAGTAGTATTGAATTTACTGGGGAAACATTATCTAAAGGATTTTATCAGCAAGTTAGAAATGCTATTTTTACTGCTTTTCTATTTATGGGGCTTGTTGTTTTCTTAATTTTCGGAAAGTCAAAGAAAATGAAATCCATTTCTGTGATTTTAACTATAATTGCTGCTGTTTTATTGTTTAAGTCTGCTTTGCCGGTTCTTATTGGATTAATTGTTTTAGCTCTTATTTTGATTTATATTATCTATTCAATACCCAGTGCGGCAGTTATATTGAGTGCGTTTGCAGATATTGTTATGACAATTGCTCTTGTTAATCTATTGGGAATGGAACTGTCTATAGCTGGAGTTATTGCATTCTTAATGTTGATAGGATATAGTGTTGATACAGATATACTTTTGACAAGCAGACTAGTAAAAAGGCATGAAGGGAGTATTAACAAAAGAATGTTTGATGCATTTAAGACTGGAATTACAATGACTTTAACAAGTATGGCCGCAGTTGCTGTTTCTCTTTTCATTATTTATAACTTTTCAGAAACTCTAAAGCAAATATTTACTATTTTAATTATTGGATTAGGTTTTGATATTCTTAACACTTGGTTAGGAAATGCAAGCATATTGAAATTGTATGTTGAGAAGAAAGGACTGGGAGGCCTTAAGTGATGAAAATCGGATGGAGAGTTTGGATATTGATTGTGGCTATTCTTTTGTCTTTATTAGCGATTAGACCTAGTTTTGATACAGGAGTTGTTGTAGATTCTCTTGATAAGGATTCTCTCTTGTATGGAGAAGGATTAAGACAGGGAGATGTGATTAAATCTATTAATGGTATGGAAATAGAAAATAAGGGAGATTATGGAAATGTTGTTACAGAGATCTTTTCAGATAATGTTGAAAAGAGAGTTGATATTGTGACTGATAAAAATCAATATACCTTGTTAGTTAATGAGAGCTTTAAAATTACCGTGGCAGATATTTCTAAAACTAGAATCCAAACTGGCCTTGATTTGAGGGGAGGAGCAAGAGCATTAGTAGAAGCAGAAGAGATTTCTTTGAGTCAAGATCAATTAGAAGATTTAATTGAGATTAGTAGAAATAGATTTAACGTTTACGGACTTTCTGACGTTCAAATAAAAGGAGTTACTGATTTACAGGGGAATAAATTTATGTTAGTAGAAGTTGCTGGAGCTAGTCCTGATGATTTGCAGAGCTTGATAGGACAGCAAGGTAAGTTTGAAGCTAGAATAGGAAATGATACTGCATTTGTTGGGGGAGAAGATATAAATGATGTATGTAGAAATGATGCTTCTTGTGCTTCTATAACTGGATGTTTCCCTGTGGAAGGTGGATATTCTTGTAATTTTGCATTTACAATATTCTTAACTGCTGATGCTGCTAAAAGGCATGCTAAAATGACTGAAGATTTAGGATTGGATGAGACTGGAAGATATTTAGATGAAAGACTTTATTTGTATGTTGATGATGTAGAAGTTGATTCTTTGTTGATTTCTAGCAATTTGAGAGGACAGATTACGAGTCAAATAAGTATTCAAGGCAGTGGACAAGGAATAACAAGAGAAGATGCGTTTAATAATGCTAAGAGTGATATGAGTAGATTACAGACTATCTTGATTACAGGAAGTCTGCCTTACAAGTTAGAGATAGTTAAACTTGATACAATTTCCCCTCTTTTGGGAGCGAGTTTTGCATATCTTATTTTATTGGCTGGAAGTGCAGCAATTGTTCTTGTTTCTTTGATTGTTTTGATAAGATATAGGAATTTCAAATCTTCTTTAGCTCTATTGCTTACTTCATTTTCAGAGTTGTTAATTATATTAGGATTTGCAGCTTTGATAAGATGGAATTTGGATCTGCCAAGTATTGCTGGAATCTTGGCCACAATTGGTACAGGAGTAGACCAACAGATAGTTATTTTGGATGAAGCTTCCAAGGAGAAGACACTTGGAATAAATCAAAGACTTAAGAGAGCTTTGTTTGTTATCGTGACAGCTTATTTGACTTCTGTTGTTGCTTTGCTGCCTTTATGGTGGGCTGGAGCTGGATTGTTTAAAGGATTTGCTTTCACAACAATTTTGGGAATAACAGCAGGAGTTTTGATTACAAGGCCAGCATTTGCAGATATAATTGGAAGGATTGAATCTTAGTAAGGTTTTAAAAAGATTTATTCGCTTTATGGAAGATGTTACCAAGATATCATATTTTATTAGGATTAATTTTTGCAGGAGTTTTATATCTCTTATCTCCAGGAATTGGGCTTTTTAATTTATCTTTAATATTTTTATCTTCCTTTCTTATTGATTTTGATCATTATATTACTGGATGGCAAAGAACTGGGAGCTTATCTCTAAAGAAGATATTTGAATACCATAGAAAAAATAATATTAAAGAGAAGAAGGAGATTGCAAGGGGAATTAGAAAGAAGAGTGATTTTCATTTGTTTCATACAATTGAGTTTCATGCTTTAATAGGATTACTCGGAATTTTTTGGATTGGATTTTTTTACATTTTTGTAGGAATGATTTTCCACTCTTTGACTGATCTGCTCTCCTTGACATATAAAGGGAGACTTCATAGAAGAGAATTTTTCTTCTTCAATTGGATAAGTAAGAGAATATAGAATATATATTCCAAGATAATTAAGTTTATAACGATTTTCTGAGAGTAAGGGAGATGATAGATCAAAGAGTTGTTGTTACAGGGGGAGCTGGATTTATTGGGGCTAACTTTCTTAGATTTATGCTTGAAAACCATCCAGAATATCAAATTGTAAATATTGATAATCTTAGTTCTGGAGTTCATACTTCTGTGAGAGAATTAGAAGGAAAGCCAAATTATAAATTTGTGCATGATAGTATTAGCGACCCTCTTGCGATGACAAGAAAGATTGAGGAAGGAGATATCGTTATTAATTTTGCTGCTGAATCTCATGTTGATACATCTATAACTAATCCTACAAAAGTCTTTATGAATAACGTTTCTGGAGTTCAAAATTTATTAGAAGTTGCGAAAATGAAAGGCGTTAAAAGATTTGTCCAAATTTCTACGGATGAAGTATATGGATCTTTGAGTATAAGTCCAAGAGATCCTCCTTCAACGGAAGAAGATAAAGTGAGATCTAGAAATCCGTATAGTGCATCTAAATTAGCAGGAGAGCAGTTAGCATTGGCTTATCAGAATACATTTGGATTAGACGTTGTTGTGACGCGTTCTTCAAATAACTTTGGACCTTTTCAATTTCCTGAAAAAGTTATTCCTCTTTTTGTAACTAATTTGATGCAAGGAAGGAAGGTTCCATTATATGGAACTGGAGAGAATGTTAGAGATTGGATTTATGTGGAAGATAATTGTGAAGGTATTTGGACTGTTACAGAAAAAGGAAAAGCAGGAGAGATATATAATCTTGGGGGAGGAAATGAAGTTAGTAATTTTGATTTGACACATAAAATATTGGGTTTAATGGGATATGGAGAAGAGAGTATTGAATATGTTGAAGATAGACAGGGGCATGATTTGAGATATGCCTTGGAGGGTAGGAAGGCTATGATGCTTGGATGGAGGCCTAAACACGATTTCTCTAGTGCATTGGAAAGCACAGTTGAATGGTATAATGATAATGAGCAGTGGTGGGGGAAATTGAAAGAAGATAAAGATAGGAGAACAAGCTGATGAAAGGAGTTTTACTTGCTGGAGGAACTGGAAGCAGAGTTATGCCTTTAACTGCAGTTACGAACAAGCATTTATTGCCTATTTTTGATAAGCCAATGATTTACTATCCTTTGCATAATCTTATTCGAGCAGGAATTAAGGATATCTTTGTTGTTACGGGAGGAGAGCATTTTGATTCTGTAGGGAGATTGCTTGGAAGTGGGAAACTGCTTGAAGATGTGTTGGGGATCGCTAGTGATTCTATTAATTCTATTGCTTATGGTGTTCAAGATAGGGCTGGGGGGATTGCAGAAGCTCTTGGATTAGCTAGAGAATTTGTTGGAGATGATAATGTTACTGTAATGCTTGGAGATAACATTTATGGGCAAGAGGATTTTCTTTCACGGGCTGTTAAAAACTTTGCTTATGGGGCGCACTTATTTCTGAAAGAAGTTCCTGATGAGAATCTTTATGAAGAAACAGATAAAGGAAGAAGAGCAAAGTATGGTATTGCTGAATTAGATAAATTGGAACATGTCCTTGGTATTGAAGAAAAGCCTGTAAATCCAAAGACGAATTTTGCAGTTACTGGAGCCTATATTTATGATAACGATGTCTTTAATGTTATCCCGAATTTAAAAAGAAGTGCTAGGGGAGAATTAGAGATTACAGATGTTAATAATCATTATATTGAAATTGCGGAAGCTGGCTCAAGTGTTGTTACTGATTTTTGGACTGATGCTGGGAGTATTGAAACCCTACATAGGGCAGGAGTTCTTGTAGCTGAAAAGAGAGGATATTTTAATTTCTGATTAAACAAAACTGATAAATCCTTTTCCTAATAGTAAAAATGCTGGTATCCAAAGTAAGATTGAAAAGGGAGTTGTGAATAAGGAGAAGATTAAGATTATTGCGGAGAATAAGTCTACTATGCTCAGGACATCTCCTGTTATTATGAATAAACCTTTTACTAATAAGAGAAATGCAGAGAAGAGAATAAGCGGGATGAAAGGGGAAAGACCAAATATTAATGATAAGAAAGTCATGGCTGCAATTATATCTATTGCTCCAAGGATTTTTACTAATACCATTGTCTTTCTGAAAGGTTAAGATTTAAAAACCCTTTTATTTTGAATTTTTTATGAAGGTCAGCAAGAGATTGATGTATTTAGCTAAAAAAGATAAAGATAAATTTAAGAATCAGATAGAGTGAGAAACGCAGAATTGAATTGACAGATTTGACGAGAGCATTTAAAGTATTTTTTACATGAACATAGTGACCATTATGGAGAAGACAGGTACTCATTTTACCATAATTTAGCAGAATATACAGCAGGTATTGAATTTAGTACGTATATTTATACGTGGCCTGGATTAAAATGGGATTTTTATAGAGGGGTATTAAATCCCATAAGATTTGCAATAGAAGACATGGGAAATCCTGGGAAAAAAACAGATTATCCATCATATTTAATGCAAGCTGAAAATCTTGAAAGAGGAGAATATGAGGAGTTTGAGAAAAATGGAGGACATGACAGAATGGATGGTGTTCCAGGAGCATTTAGGATTATGAATGAGGGAATTAGCAGATTTATTAATTATAAAGGAAATGAAAAAAGAGAGACTGGAAACTGGAAAGATTTTGCAATAGAATTTGTGCATGCCCAGGTAGATCCTATAATTAATTATGCAGAGAGAAAATTTCATCCAGATTGTATAAAGAGAAGTAATACTATGAGGGAAAAGAGCGATAGTAAAATGGGTCTTTTAGGTTATGCTTTGGGAACTGTAGCAATATTTTGTGAAGGGGGAATAGCCAGCACTGCCGCAGGTATATATACCATATCTTGGATAGTTGGTTGATTAATTATTCCTGTAACAACAATCTATTTATATCGAGATTTTCAAGAAGATTAATGACTAAAAAGAAAATCATGGTGTTAGTTGTGGCATATAATGCTGAGAGGACAATTACCAATTTGTTAGATAGAATTCCTAAGGAGATTTGGGAGAAGGCAGAAGAGATAGTTGTTTCTGATGATTCTTCACAAGATAAGACAACTGAAGTAGCGCTAAATTACAAGAAGAAAAACAAGAAGAAAAATTTAACTGTTATAAGACAAGAAAAGAATAGGGGCTATGGGGGGAATCAGAAATGGGGATATGCTCATGCTATAGAAAAAGGATATGACATTGTTGTTATGCTTCATGGAGATGTTCAATACAGTCCTGAAGACATGCCTAGACTTTTGAGACCATTAGAAGAAGGGGAAAGGACAGCAATGGTTTTTGGAAGTAGAATGGCCGGACATCCATTGAGAGGGGGAATGCCTTTTTACAAATATTTAGGGAATATTTTCTTAACAACTGTAGAAAATATTGTTTTAAGGCAAAGGCTTAGCGAATTCCATTCAGGATATAGACTTTATTCTGTAAATGCTTTAAAGAAAATTCCGTTTACTTTATGTAGCAATGACTTTCATTTTGATTCAGAAATAATTGTTCAATTAATTATTTCAAAACAGAGAATTGTTGAGCTTCCAATAGATACACATTATGGAGATGAGAAATGTTATGTTAACGTTATAAGCTATGGATTAAATGTTTTGAATACAATGTCTAAATATTTGTTGAGTAAATGGAATTTGAAGAAATTTAGGCAGTTTGACAAGGGGAATTTTAATCTTTCTGACAGATGAAGAGAAAGATATTGGATAATTTGTCCTCGGAGAAGAAGGTTGAAAGAGTTATTGCATAAGAAAGAAGATGATTTGCTGCGATATATGGATTTACGAGGAGGGAATTGATTTTTTTCGCTTTATCAAATTGTTTCACTGTTTGTAATGTGAGAAGACGGTCAAGTTTTGATCCTATTTTTTTTACTTCGAGAACGTTGAAACCTTGAGCTTGTAACCTTTCTCTGAATTTATTTGGATGGAATCTTCTGTGATGTCCTACGAATTCATCATCAATGTTCCAATAATGCATCCAGCAGGGGACTGTGATGAAAGCTATGCCTTTTGGATTTAGAATTCTATGTAGTTCTGAGAGAGCGGAAAGATAATCTTCTACATGTTCTAAAACTTCTGAACAGAATATGGAATCAAACGTATTATTTGATATGGGAAGATTTGTTATGCTTCCGTATAAAGTTTTGTGTCCTTGTTTTTTTAAGACATCTAGGGCTGGAGATGAAATGTCTATGAACAGTGTCTTTTCAGGCTTTGGAGAGACTGGAGAAATCCCAGAACCAATATCTGCTATTCTTTGATGATGTTTAATATATTTTTTTGAATAGTGTTTCAATAAACGTTTCCTGTTAAGATAATTGAATAAATTGTTCTTTAGTTTAAGATAGTTTTTATCTTCAAAAAATCTTGTAAAATCAAGAGGTTCCATATCTCTATGTATCTAAGGCATTTAAAAGAATTATTGCGATAATTTGTTTGCTTTCAGATAGATATTTAAATTTGCCTTTATAGAGACAGGTATGGCAAAAAGAAGGATTTTTGATAGAGTTTTAGACTCTATATTGAATATGATTTATTCTCCTAAAAAGAGATATGAAAGAATTTTAATGATCTTAGTTTTGGTTGGGTTTATTCTAAGATTAATTGCTGCTTTTAACTTGGGGACGTTAGCGGATGATATGGTTTTCGCTTCTCAGAGTGCTGGAATTTTTGATGCAAAAATACTTTCAACACATTCAAACCCTCCGTTATTCTTTTATCTTAATGACTTGGCTTTTATGATCTTTGGATTTACTACTTTTGCTTCTAGATTTTGGCCTCTCATTATGGGAAGTTTGTTGATCATTGTTAGTTTCTTGATTACGAAGAAATTGTTTAATGAAAAAATTGCGTTGTTAGCGGCATTTTTTGTGACTTTTTCTAGTTTCTTAATTAGAATGACCTTTTCTGAACATAGTTTAGTTGTATTTTTCCTTTCTTTTCTTGCTGTTTATTTTGGAATGCTTTATTTAGATGAGAAAAATTTGAAGTATCTTATTTTTGCAGGAATTTTGTTTGGCCTTGGAATACTAACAAAGTACAATGCTCCATTTATTCTTCTAAGTTTCTTAATATTTTCTGCTTATTTTGTTAAGATGAATAGGGAACGTGTCTTTTCTAAAGAGAATGTAAAACACCTTGTTTTGCTATTATTTATTGTGCTTTTACTTGTTTTGCCTATTCTTTCTTTTAATTATTTGATATACAAAGAAAAGGGTATTGTGGACGTTTATTTCAGTAGAGTTGTGCATGTGGAGAAGGCTCAAGAGCTTTATCAAGGCTTAGCGGGGCAAGATAGGTCTTTCTTTGATAATATTTTGAATCCTGGGAGTTATGGGAATTATAATATACTTTATCATACAGATCCTGTACTGTTATTATTTGGTTTGGCTGGGATTTTTATGTTTTTTAAGAGAAAGTTGAAGGTGCAACTGTCTTTCTTCTTAATCTTTCTGATTATTCCTTTTATTTTACAAAGTGCAGGAGCTCCGTTGCAGAAACACTTTGTATTCATGCATTTTCTTTTTGCGATTCCTGCAGGATATTCATTAAATTCTCTTCTTAATAAGATCAATAGAAATGGGAAGAAGGGAGTCATAGTGTTTGCTTTATTTGTAATTTTGATTGGAGCAATGTTTGTTAGTTTAGGGACTGCGTATGGAACGCCTTCTAATTATTATTCAAAAAGTGAAAATTCTCAGTTAAAGAGTTATATCAATAATAATGTTGAGAAAAATGACTTAATTATTTTTGACTCTAGAATTTATACTGCACAAAACTTTTGGCTTGCAACAGATCATAATTTTATTGATTTACAACAATTTGTAAACTTTTTTGATGTTAATCAGCAGATTCCTAATGAACAAAAAATGAGTATTAAGCTTCATGTTGTTGAATGTGTTATAGATGATTGTGGTTGGGGGTGGGTTGCAAGAAACCAGCAGCTTAATAGTAGTAGTGAAGGGAGATTAGATGGATTAAGGGAGCAACTGCCTGAAGTTGAAAGTATAAAGTCTTATACATATAGAGGAAATGAGTTATTTGGAGAGAAGGAGAAGACTGAGAAGTTTAAGATTTATTCTGCTGATGCAGGATTAAGTTTGGGATTAGTTAATCAAGCCAATGAGGCAAATAGCTTTTATTTTGTTCCTTATATGTATAGAAATCTTAATAGTTATGTGTACAATTATGATCCTGTAGGATTTGATTATATCTTACATAATTTATCTCTTTGGATAATTTATCTCTCTATTCTTATTACGATTTTAGTTGTGTTGAAAACAGGTTTTATACCTTTTAGAGAGAATTAGGGCCTCTCAAAATTCTTTTTGCTAATTTCTTTGATTGGTACATTATTCTGTCTTTAATTTCTAGCCAGACAGAGAAATGCCTTTTTCCTAACTTATATGAATTAAAATCATATTTAGGGAATTCTCCATGTCGCCAAGACAGTGTTTTACAAGAAGAGAAAGGATTGAATCTTGGCAAGATTCCAGAGGAAAGCCAGTCTTTTGTTAATTTCATGTCTTCTCCTTCGTTCCAGAATAGAGATTCATCCCATTGAATCTTTTTCCAGACGCTCTTCTTTAGAATATAAAAGCCGCCATCAATCCATCCATTTATGTCCCAATCTTTATAGTCAAGAAGACCAAGTCTAGGATATTTATTGTAAGGATTTCCATTTGTTATCCAATCTCCGCATCTTTCATTCTTATCATTGAAGATTTTACAAGATAGAACTTCAAAGTAATTTCCATACTTTTTCATTCCGGAAAGGAAGTCTGGATTTAAGACAATACGATCATGCATGACTATTACATTTTCATATTTTGCGTTTTCAAGGATTTTGTTTTTCTTAGCAGTAATCCATCCTCTTTCATCTTGTTTTGTAAAGTTTATGTATTTAGTGTCTTTTCCTATTTCGTAAGGATATGTCCCACAAAGAATGATTTCATATGTAGGGATCTTAAGAGCTCTTATGGCTTCAATTTGCTTTTCTATCCAATCTTTTTTCTTTCCATTTGTTATTATGCCGATTGTCCATTTATCTATTGAATCTAATTTGTTTAGAAAGGGAGAAGTTTTTTGAAAGACAAGAGTTCCAGACTTTTTGTTCTGATACCTTAGAGCTGCTTTGTCAGAGAAGAGAAGTTTACAGGATTTGAGAAGCATTTTTTGTTTTATTTTTTTTGATTTAATTATTATAAAACCAGAAGGTTTTGTATAAATTAACATTTCTTTTAAGATTATCGGCCAGAACTTTGTTTTCCCTAAGTCTGATATTGCTGTATAATCTAGAGATTCTGGCTGGGTCAACTTCCTTAAGGAGAAAAGGCCGCTTCTGGAAATATTTGTCTTAGAAAGATTAACGCCCTTTCCTTTCATGTACTCATTTTGCATATGTTTTGTTTAAGATATATATTTAAAAGGATTTATGTAATGCTTTTTTGGAGTTAAAATGAGAATTTTTACACATAGAGGGTTAGAACCAAGTAAAGAAGGATTTTATCCTGAGAGTAGCTATGAGGCTTTTAGAGAACACTTAAGAAGAGGATATGGGATTGAATTTGATGTTAATTTTTGTAAGGACGGATTGATTGTTTTTCATGATTCTGGTTTGGAAAGGATTACTAGGGGAAAGGATTCTAGGAAATTCTCTGATATGACAATGGCTGAAGTTGCGGAAATAAGATATGGGAACCCTGAAGGAAGAATTGCTTCCTTAGGAGAGGTTTTAGAGTTGATTAGTAATTCTGGTATCGGGATGAATGCGATGCATTTGAAGGGAAGTTATCAAAATAGAGAAAAATTAGATAAATTGACTTCAAAACTTATAGAAAAAGAGAAAGTTCTAGCAAGGATATTTGTCTTTGATGTTAAGCCTAGATGGGCCATGTTTATTAATTCTAAAATTCCTGGAATTAAATTGGCTCCGAGTGTTGCTCATGATCATGATATTGAAAGATATAACTATGCTGTAAACGGAACGTTACTTTCTGTTGAAGATGCTTTGGAACACAAAGACAGATATGATTGGGTTTGGCTTGATGAGTGGGATCTTTCTGATACAGCAGGAAAGAAAAAGAAATTGTATACAAGAGAAACATTTGATATTTTAAGAGAAACAGGATATAAGATTGCTCTTGTTACTCCAGATTTACATGGAACTTCTCCTGGTTTGTTAGGGAGAGAGGCACATCCAGATGCGGAGAATAAGGAAAGACTTTTTTCTAGAATTAAGGAAATTGTGGCTTTGCAGCCAGATGGAATTTGTACTGATTTTCCTGAGGAAGTTTTAAATATAATTAGATCTGGAGAATACTAGGGAGGAATAAGTATGAAGAAATTTAAACTGGATGATATGACGAGAGGATGGTTTGTCGGGGATTTTGATCCTGTCGGACATAAGACGAAAGATTGTGAAGTTGCTGTTCAGAAATATAAAGAAGGAGATTATGAAGCAAAACATGTTCATAAAATTGCTACTGAATTGACTTTGATTGTTAAAGGGAAAGTATTGATGAACAATATTGAGCATGGAGAAGGAGATATTGTTTTAATTGAGCCTGGAGAAGCGACCGATTTTAAGGCTTTAGAGGATACGACAAATGTTGTTGTTAAGGTTCCTTCTGTTCTTGGAGATAAGTATCCTGCTTAACTTCTTCTGATCCATTATAAGTTTTAAGTACGGATAATACTTTTTTTAACTCATAAGGATTGTTTACTTTGCATACGTTTGCTCCTGAATCATATGCTGCTTGTAATCCTCTTGGAGCGTCTTCTACTATTAGAACTTCATCTTTAGATATGCCAAGTTTTTCCATTGCTTTGATATACATTTCTGGATCTGGTTTAGCATTTTCTACATCTTGATTTGAAAAGTAGAATTGAAAGCCAGAAACACCTGCATGTTCTAAAAAGAGTCCTGTGCTTTTTCTTATAGAGTTGCTACAGACTGCAAATTTAAGTCCCTTCTTTTTAATTTCGGAAATTGTTTCTAAGACTTCTGGAATTGGTCTAATCAATTGAGAGATAAGTTTCCATGTTTTTTCTTGTTTATCTTCATATATTTTTTCTCTGAATTCTTCTGGAATTTTGAGCTTTTCAAGCTTGTCTTTTGTTGGGAGAGCATTGAGATCACGCATATGCTCTTCTTCTGTTATGTGCTTGTAAGGAGCAATAGCGTCGATAAA
Source organism: Candidatus Pacearchaeota archaeon (assembly GCA_002688015.1). Taxonomy (GTDB): domain Archaea; phylum Nanobdellota; class Nanobdellia; order Pacearchaeales; family GW2011-AR1; genus ARS1309. The sequence goes on along the minus strand of NZBT01000008.1, from coordinate 9,184 downwards.
TGCTTGCTGATGCAATTTTACTGCATCTACTAGAACTCCGTCGAGATCAAACAACACCGCTTTTATCATATTTATTTAAAGAATTTTAGATATTTAGATTTTTATATTTGCAAATCTATGTCTAATTTCTCCCCTTTTTAAGAATTCAAGAAATTTATCAACATCTTTTGGAGTTCCAAGACCATGAACGAATTTTGGACGAGATAGAAGAATTGATTTTCCACGCCTGATTAAATAGTTGTAAACTGGGGCTACGTAAAATTCTCCATTTGTTTTGTCATCTTCTTCTATCATTTCTTCTGCAGCCCATACGAAGTCACGACCTTTGGCAAAATAGTATGCTCCAATGTTTGCGTTTCGACTTATTTGTACTTTCTCTGCAGTTTCTGTAACATAGCCTTCTTCATCTGTTTTTGCGAAACTCCATTTTGCATTGTTTGCATAAAATACTGGGATTGCTCCATCAACTTTTTCATGATTTTCTATTACTTTGAAGTGTGCATGCCCATCGATATAGTGATCTGAATCTGTTATTAAAAGAGGTTCATCATTGTTTATGTAATCTTTTGCTAATAATGCTGTGCAAGCAGCCCCTTCAGTTATTTTATCTACAACGACAATGTAAATATTTTCTCCGAATATTTGTTTTAGCTTTTCATCAATTTGTGCATTCTCAAGATGATCTTTTCTTACTATGAATATTAATTTGTCTTCTTTTGTTAAGGGATAAGAAGAGAGTGCCCATTCTATCATTGAATGGCCTGCAATATTGATTAAGGGCTTCGGGTTAGCATAATCTGGATTTCTGTGAGATTCTTGTAAGAATCTGCTACCTCTTCCTGCAATCGGGATCACTATGTTCATACAGAGGTTTTTAATTTGTTATATATTTAAAGATGATTGCATTTGAAAAGATATTTTACTTGTTAAGTGAGATTGATAGGTTTTTAAATCTCGTATATTAGATTAAATAATGAATGGAGACGATGCAGAAGTAGGAAGCTCATTGAAGTTATTGGCAAAGACATCTGTGATTGTGTTAATCTTTGTTATTCTCTCTAAACTTCTTGCTTATCTATACAAGATAATTATTGCTAGAGGTTTTGGGCCTTCTGAATATGGACTTTTTACACTTGCATTAATAGTTACTAGTATTTTCGTCTCCTTTGCTTCTCTTGGACTATCTGATGGATTATTAAGACATATTTCTCTTTATAAGAATAAAGATATGAAAAAAGCAAAATATTTGCTTAAACTTACATTCCATATCAATCTATTTTCGGGAGTTATTGCTGGAGTTCTTATGTTTTTGCTTGCTGAGACGATTGCGATAAATTTCTTCCATGATCCAGAACTAGTTATTTTCCTAAAGGCATTTAGTTTTGCTGTGCCAATAGCAATTATTGGGGGACTTTTCCTTACAGTTTTGAGATCTTTTGAAAAAATTGCTATGTACACTTTTATTAATAGTGTATTCCAGAATGGAATTAGAATTTTGGTAATTGGTACTTTGCTTTTTATTGGGTTAACTAGATCGGCTATAATAACTTCTTATTTAGTAGCAGTAATTGCATTTGCAATAATGGCTTATATTGCTTCAAGAAAAGAAGTTCTTAAGGTCTTGAAGAGTAAAAATCTTGAAAAAGGAAAGAAAAAATTGAGAAATCAATACTTTTCTTATTCTTGGCCAATTGTTTTCTTAGGTATTATTGGAGGGATATTTTATTGGGTAGATAGTTTTGTTATTGGATTTTTCATGAGTTCTGCTGATGTTGGTTTTTATGGTATCGCTTTTACGATAGTTTCACTTTATGGAATTGCTCCAGAGTTGTTTATGCAGCTTTTCTTTCCATTAGTTGTTAGAGAGTATTCTAAAAAAAGAATGAGGGTTGTTCAAGAAGTTAGCAAACAGGTTAGTAAGTGGATATTTGCCCTTAATCTTCCTTTATTTGTTATGATTTTTATATTTCCTGGAGCTATAATAAATGTTTTGTTTGGAGAGGCGTTTATTCAAGGTTATAATTCTTTGAGAATTTTGGCTGTCGGAGGAATAGTTTCTTCTATATTTATGATTTTATCTACAAATTTGTTATCTATGAAAGGAAAAACAAAGCTTATGTTGATGAATGTTCTTGTTATTTCAGTTATTAATCTTATTATGAATATCATATTAGTACCGAGGTTTGGAATTGTTGGAGCAGCTTTTGCAACCTCTTCTACTTGGGTTTTGTTAAGTTTAGTTCTCTTGTTTGAAGTGAAATCTTTGGTCTCTGTTTTCCCAATTAGAAGAAAAATGTTGAATTTGGTTTTGGCTGTAATAATTCCTACTGTGATTATAAGTTATCTAAAATCTTATATTCCATCTAGTTTTATTTCTCTTATTACTGTCGCATTGCTTTTCTTACTATTGTATATAATATTTGCAGTCTTATTCAAAGGACTTGATAGAAATGATCTAATGATTTGGAGAACAATTAAAGAAAGGTTTTCGAAATGAGAAAAATACAGATTTATCCTAATATAGTCGGAGCGCATACAGCTTATAATTCTTTAATTGAGAATCCTCCTAAGGGATATGAGCTTATTGGAAATAAACAAGGATTGAAGACAGGTTTATTGAACAAGTCTAGGGAATCCAAGGTGTTGAGAAAGATTTATCATTCTTTTTTAAAAGTTTTTCCAACTACAAAAATTATTGATAGTTTAAGAAAGGAGAAAGAAATTCCTGATGCAGATCTAATTTTCTCTACTGGACACTTGTATAATGGAGAGAAGGCCTGGATACTTTATATTTTAGATTCTCCATTCTCTCTTGCTGGAAATAATTATAAGATTTTCATAAAGAATAAGGATAAAATCGGGAAAAATTTAGAAAAAGAAAACTGTAAAAAGATTATTTGTGCTCATGAAACTTCTCTTAATTTTATGAAAAAAGAGTTTAGTAAGAGAATTAAAGATAAGTTGATACTTGTAAGACCTGCTATAAATCTTTCAAAGATAAAGACAAAAGGCGGAAAGAGAAAGAAAGTGAGAATTTTGTTTATGGGAAGTGTAAATAATCCGAGAGATTTTTATGTTAAAGGGGGTTTGGATGTGCTTAGAACTTTTGAGAAAGTTCAAGAGAAAGAGAGAGATGTTGAGTTGATCATAAGGTGTTTTATTCCTGAAGAGCTAAGAAGATCTATTGCGATGAATAAGAACATAAAAGTTATTGAGAACCTTGTCTCTAAAAAGAAGCTTGAAGAACTGTATTCTAGTTCAGATATTTTGTTTTTACCAAGTCATCAATATATTTTAATGGCTGTTCTTGAGGCTATGAATTTTTCTCTTCCTATACTTGGAATTGATACGTATGCTGTTAAAGATTATGTGCAAAATGGAAAGAACGGGATTATTGCTAAAAAATCTGAGAAGAATAAGCTTTATGAGAGTAGGGAATATCCTACGAATACTAAATCTGAAGAATTTATGAGGATTATAAAGGAATATGACCCTAATTTGATAGAGAGACTAGAAAAAGCCTTGTTGAAATTGGTTAAGAATAAAAAATTGAGAGAACGTCTTGGAAGAAATGGAAAAGAAACGATTAAGAAAAAGTTTTCTATTGAAATTCAGAGAGAGAAACTAAGAAGAGTCTTTGACGAATCTTTCAGGTAATTTCTTGTAATTTGTGTATTTTATATCATAGGGATTGATTCCTGGCAAGGAAAGGTGTTCAACCATATCTTTAATTCCTGTTTGGATTTCCTTTTCTATAGAAAAACCGAGGTTTGTAATTTTATCAAAGTTTATTCTATAATCTCTTGGATCTTTTTTCTCTCTTAGAATATCGATTTGGAAATCTCCAATTTCATTCTTTATTGAATCTACTATCTTTGTTTTGTTTACATTCTGATCGTTAGAGCCAATATTATAAATGCCAGATTTATCATTTTTTAAAAGAAAGAGAACGCCACGAGCCATATCTTTTGTATTGATGAAACATCTCCATACTTTTGGATCGAACAATTCTATTTTTTTCTTTACATAAGCATCACGAGTGACTTCATTTATAAATAAATCATAACGCATTCTTGGAGAGAAGCCATAAGCAGTTGCAAATCTACATATTAACGCGTCTGGACAGAGCCTTTGGATTCCTAATTCTGCTTCTGCTTTTGTTTTTGCATATATTGTTGTAGGATTTGCTTCTGATTCCTCAGTAATTTCATTATCGTCTTCTAACATGCCGTAAACACTACAAGTTGATGCGAAAACTATTTTTTTATCATGTTTTAAGCAAAGCCGGGCTATTTCTATTGATGCATTACTATTGATTTCGTACATCTCTGGCTCTATGTCAAGACAGTCGTCAACTCTAGGTATTGCAGCTAAATGAACAACAACGTCTGATTTTTCTATTAGGGGCTCTATTTTATCGAAATCTCTTGTGTCTCCTTTATGGAACTCATAGTTTTCATTGTCTTCAAAATGAATCATGTGTTCTTTTCCGTGCATGAGAATATCGTATCCTATGACCTTATGACCCTCTTTAAGAAAGAGATCAGTCATAATGGAGCCGACATAGCCACAATTTCCAGTGATTAGTATGTCCATAGAGTTCTCATTAAATATTGGTATTTATATATTATGTTAATTCTCGGGATTATACACATAAGCTTTTAAGTCTCAGATTTTTAGAATTTCAATGGAAAAATTAGATAAGAAAATGCTTTTTGTTGCGTGGGCTTGTCACAATAAAGGATACTTTTCATATCAAAATTGGCATTCTCCATTGAAGGCAATTTTTAAGGAGTTTGTGACTTTTGATCCTCAAGAGTATTCATATAAGTATGGAATTAAGGCAATGAATAAGAAATTCTTAGAAGTTGTGGAAAAAGAGCAGCCTGATTTTATTTATCTGTGGCTTATTTATGATGAGTTTGATATTGAAACTTTATTAAAGATAAAAGAAGTTTCTCCTAAAACAAGAGTTGTTAATTTTTTTGGGGATGATGACACTAAGTTTGAGATTTATACAAGGTATTACTCCTTGTTTGTGGACTTTCCTTTAGTGAGCCATAAATTATACTTTCATAAATATAAACCAGAAGGGATAAAGAATGCATATTATTCTTATGGAGTTAATACTAATGATTTCTGTCCTAAAGACTTGGAAAAAAAGTATGATGCAACATTTATTGGGACCCCTATGGCAGATAGGGCGGAGCTTGTTACATTTCTGAAGGATAACGGAATTGATATACGGGTGTTTGGAGCAGGATGGGAAAGACATCCAGAGCTTAAGGATATTTACTTTGGAAAATTGAGCCAAGAAGAGATGATTGGAGTTCTTAATGAAAGTAAAATAAACTTGAGTTTTTCAAAAAATTATCAAGGAAAGCCAAGTTTTAAGTCGAGAGTTTTTGAAGCTTCTGCATGTAAATCGTTTATTTTAACAGAACATTTCAAAGTTTATCATGACTTATTGAAAAAAGATAAAGAGCTTGTTACATTTAAGGATAAGAAAGACTTGTTAGAGAAAGTTAAATATTATTTGAAGAATGAAAAAGAAAGAAGAGAAATAGAGGGAAGGGCTTACAAAAAAGTTTTGGAGACATATTCTCAAGAAGCAGAATTTAGAAAAATTTTTGAAGATATTTTAAAGAAAGAAGGAAAGGAAAACTTGGGAAAGGTAGGATTGCCGAAACTGAATAAGAAAGTTATTGAAATAGATGAGACTGAATTAAAACTTGATGAAGAGAGCTTAAGTGATAAAGTGAAAAATAGTGATTATGTTGCGTTTACAAGTAAAAGATGTAGAATCTCTAAACATAGAAATTATTTTCAGGCTTATGGTTTGAAAAAAACAGGGAAAGAGATTAGTTGTTGCGATTATTATTTGTATTCAAATGGAATTGGTGATTACTTATCATTCTATGCTGAGCCTTCCTTTAAGGCTTTGAAGAAGGACAGGTTTTTTAGTCTTCTTGATTTGTGTCAGCTTGTTGTTACTAAGGACTTTTTTGTGAAGAATCTTGATAAGTTTAAAGATTTTGATGATAATAAAGAGGGATTGTTTACGGAAGAGAGGGTAAGTTTTATTTTGTCTCCTTTAATACAGGTAAGAAGCGAAAAGCCGATAGTTTATGAGGAAATTGGAGGAGTAGTTTTGCCTGCTTTTGAAGCTCCTTTAAGGGCATCTCAAAATAAGGGGAGATTGTTTTTTGATCTTTATCTGTATAAGTTGTTATTGCACTCTATGTTTGGAAAACCATACATCGCTAAGTATCTTTATAAGAGACTTCTCGAAAAAAAAGGAAAGAAAAAGTAGATTATTTTAATAAGCTACTTGCGTCATCAAAATGTTTTTTAATAAATTCATTTTTGAGAAGAGAAGAAAATTCTTTTTCCATATTTTGAAAGATTAAAGGATATCCTGCAAGATCTGGATGGTATCTTCCATGAAAAACTTCTTCTCCATATTTCGGAAGTAAGAGATTATATTTATTTTTCTTTGACATTCTTGGTTTTATTAAATCGAGAGAACATTCTTTTTCTTTGTATTTGTCATATTTAAATTGGATTTGGCCTGGAATCTTGAAATCATCAATCATAATTATTGCTTTCTTTATTTTTCTTGTAACAATTTCCATTTCATCTTCTAAAGGCCAATTATCAAGCCAATGTGCATCAAGGTAGAAGAAAGGAATTTCTCCTGGAAGATTGTTTTTTATTAGATGTTCTAAGAATTGGGGAGAAGTTCCCTTGAAAACTTTTACGTTCTTGAATTTTTTTAAATTCTTCCTTGATTTTGCATAATGCACTGGGTTTATTTCTGAGGTGTAGATCTTTTTGTTGGGAAAAAATTCAGCCATAAGACTTGTGCTATATCCCATGTATGTTCCTGTTTCTATTATTGATGTTGTTTCTAATTTTTCTCCTAAAAGTTTGACTACTTGATGTTGAATAGGATCATCATGTAATCTGTATTTAGCAGGGAACAATCTCCAATGTAATTCGCCAAGAGTTGTCTTTGTTTTTCTTAAAAGGTCTACTTTTTTTAAAGAAGCGTATAAAGGAGATTTTTGAAAACTTCTAAATTTGTTTTTTGTAGAGATTTTTGCTTTATCAATCATTTTAATGTTTTATTTATAGAAAATTTCATTTTTTAAACATTTATGTTCCATCAAATTTAGACTATGCTTGTTTTGTACAGGAATGTTTTAATAGTGGCTAATTTTTAGTCAATTAATCAAAATGAGGCTTAATATTTTAATTGGGGGGAAAGCAGGTCAAGGGATAAATAAGATATCTGGAATTGTCGCAGATATTCTTTCTAAGCATGGTTATTTTATATTTAACTATAGAGATTATCCTTCTTTGATTAGGGGAGGGCACAATTTCAACATTCTTTCAATTTCTGATGAGAAAATAGGGAGCTTTGAATCTAGATTTGATGGAATTATTTCTTTGGATGATAAGACATTGGAGCTTCATAAGAATGAATTGAAAGATAATGGTTTCATTGTGTCTTATGAAAGTTTTGAAGAACATAAGATTAATTTGAATATGGCTTTAGCTGGGGCATTGACAAAAATTTTAGGACTTGATTTGGAAGTTTTGCTAGAAAGGATTAGAAAGGAGTTTGAAGAGGAATCGGTTGAAGCTGCTAAAAGGGGATATGAAAGTCAAGAAAAGAAATATGATTTTGAAAGGATAGACAGAAAAATTTCTATTATATCTGGAAGTCATGCTGTTACGTTAGGGGCGATTAATTCTAAAGTTAAACTGTATATCTCTTATCCTATGACTCCAGCTACAGGAGTTTTACATGAGCTTGCGACTAAGCAGAGTGAAAATGATTTTATTGTTTTCCAGCCTGAAAACGAGATTGCTGCAGTTAATTCTGCATTAGGAGCTTCTTTTACAGGAACAAGAGCTATGGTTGGAACTAGTGGAGGAGGATTTGATTTAATGTCAGAGGCTTTAAGTTTTCAAGGTCAAAGTGAGATTCCTCTTGTTATTTACCTAGCTTCTCGTCCTGGCCCTGGGACAGGAGTACCTACATATACTCTGCAAGCTGATTTGAATGCTGCCTTAGGCTCCGGACATGGAGAATTTTCAAGAATTGTTGTTGCTCCTGGAGATCCAATAGAAGCTATTGAGAAGACAAACGAGGCTTTTTATTTATCAGAGAAGTTTAAGACCCTTGTAATTATATTATCAGATAAACATCTTGCAGAAGGAGAATTCAGTTTAGATAATAAACCAAATGAATTCTTAGATATAAGATTGGATAGAAAAATTCCTGGAGATGAGATTGTTAAAGTTTCTAGTTATGAACATGATGAATTTGGGAATACTACAGAAGACTCATCATTAATTGTGGAGAATACAAAGAGAAGAATTGGTAAATCTGAAGAAATAAAAAAGGAGCTGGAAAAGTTTGAGGCAGTCAAGGTTCATGGCGATAAAGAAAGTAAAAATCTTGTTATCGGTTTTGGCTCTACAAAGGGAGTTGTTTTGGATTCTATTAAGGGATTAGATGTGAAATTTTTACAAGTTCTTTATTTGGAGCCTTTTTCTGATAGAATAGAAGAGGAGATAAAAAAAGCAGAAAAAGTTATATTAGTTGAGTTGAATTCTACTGGACAACTTGGAAGGCTTGTAAAAGAGAAAACTGGAATTGATATTAAGGAGAAAGTATTGAAGTATGATGGGAGGCCCTTTGCAAGCGACGAATTAAGAAAAGAAATAGAGATAAGACTATAATGGAAGATATAAAGAAAAATCTTGGAACAAATAATGAGAATACTTGGTGTCCTGGATGTAATAACTTCTTTGTTTTGGAGGCTATGAAGAGAACTCTTACAAGATTAATTGAACAAGGACATAGGCAGGAGAGGTTTGCGATGGTTACTGGAATTGGATGCCATGCTAAAATTTTTGATTATCTCAATATAAGTGGGATTTATGGTCTTCATGGGCGTGTTCTTCCAACTGCTTTTGGAATAAAAATGGGGAATCCAAAACTGACCGTTCTCGGCTTTGCTGGAGATGGAGATACTTACGCAGAAGGTATGGGGCATTTTGTTCATTCATTTAGATATAATTCTGATATGACTTTTGTTGTTCATAATAATCATTCTTTTTCTCTTACAACAGGGCAGGCAACTCCAACATCATATCAAGGATATAAAAC
>NZBT01000007.1 GCA_002688015.1 Candidatus Pacearchaeota archaeon | reverse complement strand
CTCCTACACAACAGACTCCTACACAACAGACTCCTACACAACAGACTCCTACACAACAGACTCCTACACAACAGATTCCAGAGGGATATGAAACAGTAACAAGAAGAGACAAGTCTTTTTCTAGAAAAATCCCTCAAAGAAACTCAACAAAACAACAGGTAATGAATAGGGTCAATAATCCCCTGGGTCCATGGGGGGATATAGCAAATAAAGCGCAAACGGCTAATTGGGACAGAACTCACCTAAACGAAGAAGGTGTACCTCGCTCAATAGCAAGACCAAACAGGGGTATGTCAACAAAACCAACGCAAAAGTTTGCACCAAAACCAAACCCAAGAGGAAGTACAATACAGAGACCCCCACAGAGCTATTATGNATGATAAAATATCAAAATGGCTTAACGAAGGCATCAAATCAGGCTTTATTAAAGAAAGCTTTAATGAGCCTTTAATTGAAGAGTTTAATGAGAAAAATTTTCCTAATATATTTATAGACCCTGAAGGTAATAAATTTAACCTTATGGGCGGCGGAGATAGGGGGCAAAAGAAGCTTGTTAGCGAACTAGAAGCTCAGCACGGAGAGGGGTCAGGGATAGCTCACGGACTTCTTGCACAAAAAATTTATTATTTAAATAAAGACAATATTATTGAAATAAAAAATGAGCCTGCGTACGTTTTAGAATTCAAAGACACAAAAGCAGAAAAAAGAATTACTGTTGCAATGAAAGACAAAAACGGTGTTCCAAGAAAAATATCCTTTAATCTTGAAGATATTGCTGATGATATATCTGGACTTAGAAGGTCAAGAATGAAAGAAGCAGTTACTACAATAAATAAGGTATTAAGCGATCATAATAAAGCAATAGAAAAGATGACAGACAGAGGTGGGGTTCAAACTCTTCCATTAAGGTTTAATGCTGCAATAGGTAAGATAGATAAAAGACTTTCTGATTTAGAATCTCAATTTCAACATTTTTCGCAAATTGCATCTGAAGAACATCGCACTCCACAGATATCTGAGATGGAAGAAAAAGCAACAAAAGGTCTTGCATCTCTAGATGAACATATTTTCGCAAACACAAAAAACGTTGTAACCGCACTATTGAATATGTATGCCGGAAAAGAACAACAGCTTATTGACGACATTAATAATGGAAAGTTTTCTCAAGTTCCTGATATCGCAATGTCACAGGCAAAAAGATATGCACAGTCTATTGTTGAGAAATATCAAGAAAAACAAAGAAAAGATCAAGAAAGAGATTTGGCAAGAGAAGAAAGGCAAGAAGACATAGATGTGGACGTTGATATGCCAGATACTCCTTTTCCAGAGTTAACAACNGAAGACGTTCCAATGTATACTCCAGAAAAAGCGACAGGATTTAGATCCGATTCAGCCAGATCAAGCCAAGCTCGAAGGGTTCTAAAAACGATTCAAAGAGATATCTCTGAACTAAAATCAGTTAAAGATGCAGCACAAGGTCTTCAGGGCTTTATTGCAAACTTATCTAGTGCAACAGAAGATGACCTATCTCAATTGTCTAGACAGTATTTGTCTGATCCAGCCAATAAGTTTGATGTAGATTCTATGAAAGATTTTGTAAGCTCTTCTAAATCATTTTTTAGAAGATATCAAACAAATGTATGGTCTGATGATGGACTGCCAGATAAATCTAAATTAGGTAGAATAGGTTTTAGTGGAGTCGCAAATTTCCTTATAGCATTAGATCTGAAAAAAGTAACCACATCGTTTGATATTATAATGTCATCGTATGCTGGCTCTAACTTCTAATAAAAATAGTTACCATATGAGCTTATAGGAAAAAAATAGATATTATCGTAAACAATTAATACTATGACGACTAATTGGTACAAAAAAGCTCAAGACATGCCGCCTCCAATGCCTATGGGTGGAGATCCTATGATGGGGGCTCCCGGTATGCCAGCTCCGCAAATGCCATCTGGAAAATTGGGAAAACCAGAAGAAAGCATAAAAGAAGTTATTAACAAAGCAAATAGGCTTTTGAAGTTTTTTATTGAAGAAGATGGAGAAGACTCTAAGGACGCTCTATTAAGAGTTAGTAGATTTTTAGGATCTAAATATAGTCCAAGGCTTTGGATTGTGGATTATACTAAGCATCCTCCAGAGATAGTGGACTATGATGGGATACCGCTTAGCGATTGGGAGCAACAGCAAGAATCAGAGAAAGAATCAGGGGAAGAGAAGCCGGGTCTTTTTGGTTGAGATTAAAACATGAATTGGTATAAAAAACAACTTATAAAAATAGCTGACTCTTGTATATCTAATAGATCATATGATATTAATACCCTATCTGATATGTTGCATTCAGATTTTAATATACACATGTCTAAAAAGAAAATTGAAAATACACTAGAAAAAATAGCTGCAAATGATAAGAAAAATTCGCCTAATGAAATAGATGAAATAGTATCAGATATGTCATCCAGTCTATCTAGCAGAGACACCTTAAGGTTGAAAGATATCTTATTAAGATACTCTCAAATTAATTAACAAACATCACTTGGGTCGTCAACAAACAAAGTTGTATAATAGCACAGTATGGTCGTGTTATTATCTCCCTGTCCGTGCAGGTACGGCTGAGATGATTCACTAATTTGCAATCCATTTGGATCAAGACTGTCAGAGGTCCAAGGGTGACTATCTATGTATCCTCCGCTATATCCAAGTCCAGAACTCAATGAAAAATCTGATGGTGTTGCATACTGATTGTCATAATCAGACTCATTGTATATTCCGTATTCCCAAAAACTATAATTAATATTATCTATATGGTATTCTATCCTCTCAATAAACTTATTAAGTTCACCTACTGTCATGACCATTAAATAACTATTAGAAGATGAATTTCTTACCTTATGTGTTGTTATGGGAAATAGTCTACAAACAGATGTGCTTTCTTTTTCTATAACTTTACTGGCATATTTTAAATGCATATCAATATAGTCTTTTAAGTCATCGTCATTGTAAGAATCCAGACTTCCCCACCTTGGAAATAATTCAACTTGAAGATAGTCAGAATACTTTAATAAATCATAATCAGATGTAGCCAATTCATACGAGTTCTGTATCAAATAATCTGTTGTATTTAGTGTTTCTATACTAGAAGAATCTCCATAAAAGTTGGTTATAAAAGAGTGCAGTCCGACCCTAGACCCTGTGTTGTAAGAGAACACAGATGAATATAGACCATCTACAAGAGTTTCCTTAAGAACCTTTAGCCTTCTAGAAATAGCACCCACATAATCTTGAAACAGACTAGAGCTCCACGAAGTAGAAGACCATTTGTTTCGTGTTTCTTTTTCGTCATTGAACAAATCTTCGTCAATTAATTTGTATGACAAATGTAATGATGCCCAGTCTGGTGGCATATAAAAATAGATATGAGCGTTAGAAGGGTCAAGCGTTGCATAAAAATATGGATCAGATGAGTCTGCTCCCTCTCCTAACAGCTGATACTCAAGCGAGTCCCTAAGGTCTTCTTCGCTTTTGGAAATAAAGTCTGACAGATTAGATACATCCTTGTCGTTGAATATGTCAGTCGCCTGAAAACTTCTTGCTCTTCCTTGTGTTTGAAAACTCTTTCCAACTGCCAGAGTAGTATTGCTTTTAAAAACAAACTTATAATCAACAAGTGGAGTTGATCCACTAATGAAATCTGGAACCGTATCTTCGATAAATACATCTTCGTAATTGAAATGTCTAGAAATTCTATTCAAATTAGATGATGGTTTTATTTCTTTAGCGAACCAATATCTATGGTTTTTCTTTGTATCATCGTCATTGTAAGAATCATGTTTATTATTTGTGTTATTCGTATAGAAATGAAATATTTTCTTCTCCGAAGAACTTAAGTTCCAATCTGTAAAATTTAATTTTACAAAACACGACCCCAGTACACTTCTACAGTTATTTAGATCGTCAACAAGCCCACTTTCGTATGTTTGATATTCCCCAATTGTTATAGAAGAATCTCCCTCGTACCATTCTTTCTTATCTAAGATCATATAGAATTCACAAGCCTCATCGATTTCACTCTCATCATCTTCAAAATATCTAGATCGTAAAGATATTGTAACGTCATCATATAGGGTTGCTGCTAAACAATCATATTCATCTATGTCAAATATGTCTGTCTTAAATGGATATGGTCTTTCTGGTATATTTCCAAGACTAAGGACATGATGAGACTCTTGATTGCTAAGTGGATTAGATATTTTTCCTCTATTAAAAAAGTAATCTTTAACGGTAGAAGACCATCTAAGTGGAAGTTTATTTCCAAGCCCGTCTACAACATAATTTCTAGGATCTTCTGTGTCAAATCCTCCAATAATGCTGGACTCGGAATCTATACCGGAATTAGTATAAGAACACACCATCATATCTGGAGAAATACTTTTCAATGTCTTACCTTCTAAAGAAACGGGCTTAGGAGCATATCTTTTTACCTTGTTTCCTAATATAGAATATGTAAAATGATTAAACGATATAGCTTCCGGTATACTGTTATTATGAATAGTAAATTGTACACTAATGCTGTCGCTAGTGTTAGGAACGTGTAGAGATATTGGTATTATCTGATTTCTTAATTGATCCGTTTCAGACGTAGATGAGTTTGTTAAATCCACGTCATGAACTATTGAATATTTATCAATAGGATATGATAGCGTTGTAGAATCGCTTACTGTTACATCACAAGATATTCCTATGTTATTTCTTACAGTAAGAGATCCATTGTCGTATGTGAATATTCCGTTCTGAGACACCTGTCCTAATATAAAATATTCTGTATTTTTAACAGAGATCTCTATACTTCCAATATCTAGAATCGAATCTGCCTTTTGCAAAGTTAAAGACGCATCTCCTCCATTGTGTATATTGCTATCGTCAAATACATCTGTCCTTAATCCAAATATTTTGGGATAAAAAAGATCTCCACTAGATGGGCTAAAAGTTAAAGATATGTCTGTGGTGTCAGATAGTGTTATTGTATTGAATATGGTTTTCGGTCTATTGGTCGTGTTCCACCCCTCTCCACCATCAGCATTAGCTCCTTCGTCAGCAAATACAGAATTACCATTATTTGTCAGGTTAATAGTCCCTATAACAGAATCTAGATTCAAATTAGAATAACTAGAAATTAACATCCAGTCAGAAGAAGTTCCAACATTCTCATCGGGTTGTATTGTATATTTTGTAGTTGGACTACTTGTTGAAACTCTATCTTCTTTGTAAAAATAATGATAGTCTTCTTTTAGATCTGTTATGTCTATAGTTAAAAATTGAGCATAGTATACTGCAGAATAATTGTCCACGCCCTTTGCTTTAGTCTCGAAACATATTGAAGAATTAGAATTGGCATAAAAAACCTTGAACCACGAGCCATAAGTCCCATTGCTGTTCGTATCGTCATACCCTGTGCCTTTTGCTTGTGTATTCTTAATATTAAATACACCATCAGCAAGCTGTGTACCTAATCCATCTACAATCCTGTAATCATAAAAATCCTCTTCAGCTCCAGTCACAAAGAAGACACAATATACAAAATATTTTCTTCCATAAGTTAATTTTGGAGAAGAAAGAACTGAAAGATAATTTGTAGATGTTACTATATGGGCAGATTCTCCTCCATATTCATCCACATTTGGCTCTAGCGTTGTCTGGTTTATATCTAAATAAATATAATCTAAAGAGTCATTAATGTATGGGTCTGTACTTGCCATGTTTTTTAAACTTATACTATAGAAGTTCTGTCAGCTAATTGCACAATAAATTCGTTATTTTCATTCCCATCAACATTATATAAACAAAAAATATCATAAATAAATAAGTCTGTGCCACTAAACTCGTTCTGAAGTCCCCCTCCAGAAATAGTGCCATTATCGGTTGCAATTTCTAGCGTTGTTTCAACATCAGATATATTTCTAACAAAAAGTTTTCCTTTTACAAAAACTGCGTCATCCGCATCTGTTGTAAAGTTTAAAAATACTCTTGTATTATAGTCTAGTCCGTATGGATGAGCCAATGGATCTCCCTGTGTTATATAAAAAAAAGAATGTTCATGAAGATTTAGAAAAACATCGCTATGATCGTACACTACCTCTTTTTGTATTGAAAATCTAGACCCCCCAAGAAGAGCATTTTGCATTCTTCCACCACCTAAGTCTAAATTAATTTGCTCTCTTGATAAGGAGATTCCAGTCCATGTACCCTTTCCATCAAAGATATTAATAGGTGATGTGTCATCTATTCCATTGCCATTGTTCCCTATATGTAATAAGTCTTTATAGCTACTTCCTGGCGTTCTTTTTGCAAGAGTTTTTGAAAAGTTTAAGATTGGGTTATTTGGTTCATTTGGCATTGTTTGAGTTTTTTATGATAATTATTTTATTTTTGTGCAATTAGCTTTCTATATTATATTGCATCTTTTTTGAGAGAATCATTTATGAATAATTCAAATATACCAAATCAAGAAAAATCTCATCCTGCATTTGAAGTATATAAAGTTCTTGACAAGGGCTTTATACGACTAGTTGACTGTATGCCTAGTCCTTGTGATCCTAATTCTATATCGGCAGATGATGCTATCGCACAGATGGCTAGAGTGTCTTATGGCGGAGGTACTGATAAAAAAAGAGATAATTCAGGGTTAATTAATTATTTAATGGAGAATCGTCACACAAGCCCGTTTGAAGGTGTGGTTCTTAAGTTTCATATAAAAATGCCTATTTTTGTAGAAAGACAAATGTCTAGACACAGAACTTCATCTCAAAATCAGCTTTCTGCACGATACAGCGTGTTGCCTAATGACTTTTATATTCCTAATCCAGACAGATGTCAGGGTCAGGACGTCGATATGAAGCAAGGGAGTTGCGGGCATTTGAGCAATAATGAAAAAATCTCAAAATCCATCAACGAAGAGTCTAATACTTCATACAAAAAGTATGAAGAACTGTTAGAAATGGGCTTATCAAGAGAATTGGCAAGAACAGTACTTTCTGTAAATATTTATACAGAAGCTTACTGGATGATGAATCTACACAATTTGTTACATTTTATAAATCTTAGAGTATCACCTCATGCTCAATATGAAATTAGAGAATATGCTGAAAAGATGAGAGAAACAGTTAAAAGAATAGCCCCAATTACACTCAATTCTTGGGAAAAGCACGTTCAAAAAAGCATATCTTTTTCTAAAGAAGATATGTCAATAATTAAAGAATGTTCTAATGTTGATATAGAATTAATAAAAAATAAAACAGAAGAATTGGGATGGAGCAAAAGAAAAACTGACAAAATATTGTCTAAACTGAACAGTCTAAGTTAATTCTTCTTTTTACCTTCCTCTCTTATTGCTTTAGCTACGGCATCCATTCTCTTTATTATCCCACGTCTACCGAGATTTATTGCGTTTCTATACTCATCTGAATTTAAGAACTCAATAGCAGCCTCTTCGTATCTTCCTTCAGATAATAATCTTCTAGTCTTGGGGGAGTACCCCCAGCTACCTCTATATGTTGCTGAAACAATATTTTTCTTTAAATTTGTAGAATATGAGCTAAATCTGTCACCAGTTAAAGTTCTTGCCCTATCTATGTAATCAGGCATGTCAGATCTAAATAGCTTCTGTGCCTCATCTTTTGTTATACTTCCATGTCCGCTTAAAAAGCTGCTATAGCTTTTATCTGGCAGTGCTTTTGCAAAAGAAGCCCTACTTCTATCAGACCCATCTAATCTATGACCGACGCCTATTGTGTAAAATTTTTCATTAGACAACATCTTTGGATTCCTCAAAAACCCCTCCCAAGACTGAACATAAGAAGAATATTCATTGTAATCCGGATGTACTCTTATTATTTCTTGAATAAAAAAATTATTATTCACCTCGTTTTTAGCAGCAACCTGTATCGTAATTTCTTTATTTTGCACCTTTTGATACGCATCAGGATTTGTAGCCTTAAGAGCCAGTAGAGCTGCTGTAGCAAGAGATCCTGCAATAGCCCCACCTACGATTCTTTTCTTGATGCTGTGTGATAGTTGAGCTGTTTTTATGTTGTTATACCAATTCATTACAGAAAGCCTATTCCCAATCCCCTTAAAGGGTATTTACTCATATTGATAGAAATATCCTATGGTACTGACGTTAAACGCTACATGCAAGGAGATATTTGATATGAAAAAAAAAGAATTCAATTTTGACGTATACAAGGATGCGAATAGGATTGCAGAAGATATCGTAAACGAAATCTTAAAGGGACTTCAAAATCCAACATATACAATATCTGGGGAGGCGAGAGCTGTATATGAAGAGTTAGAAATGTTCCAATGGTTCGAAGACCACCCATTAGGAGAAGATAAAAACAAATCTTTTTATATCAGGCTTATTTCAATGCAACAATATAGACATCTACTTTGGAGAATGAACCATAAAGACTCTATGAAGAAGAAAAAACTGTCCAAGTGGGAAAAAGTAATGGGAGCAATTTAAGAAGAAAATCACATTGGAGATTGAGTTTTGATCCAAATAAAAAAAGTTTGGTTCTATGGAGATGTATCTAGATATGGCTTCGACATATCTCACCTCTTAATGTCAAAAAGAATAAAACATAATTTTGTGTATATAGATGATTATTATATACTAGACATAGAGAAGGTAAGAGAAATTACTGGACCTGAAGAGATACTATATTACTTAAATAATTATAAATATGTTTTTGACTTGTACTATTAGCTTTTTTTTAATCAGCGTTATATCCTCAATGGGATTGGCGATTATCTTTGTAGAGAAAAGATATGATTTTCCAGTACGTCGATTTAACGTGTTGTTTAGAAGAAATATAAGAAAGATTAATCCAAAATTGTCCATACTAGGAGAGTGCACTGTCTGTTTTTCTTTTTGGGCTGCTCTAATATCAGATATCTTTTTGTTCATATATTCTGATTTTAACTATTTTTTATGGCCACTGTCTGGCTTCGCAACATCTGGATTGGTATGGGTTTTAATAACTTATTTAAATTTAATTGACAATGACTCCTAAAACTCTTGTAATAATATTATTGTTTTTTATTGTTGGATGCTCTGTTAATAGCAACATTCCTACAAATAAAATAAAAGAAAAAGACAATATAACTCATTGTCAAAATGAAATTTATTATAGTAGAAATTATAATCTTCCTCAATTAAAAGAGGACTTACCAATCACTAATTTCAATGTGCCTTTCGATAATTTGTTAAACATCGAACACGGAGATGCCTCTAGTGTGGCTTTAAATACACTCACAAACATAGGTTCAGACAATGACGCACAATTGACAAGCGACATTACCGTGTTAATGATCATAGCTGTATATTCATTTATTTTCATATGGATCTGTGTGAAAATATATAAAAAAAAACAAAAAATTAAATAATGAAAAAATTAGAAAAAGAAACAAGAAACGCATGGAAAACAATAATTAAATCTAAAAACAAGAACAATTATACCAAATCTGAACCTTATATATCTGCAAGAAATGAGCTTGCTGAATTCTATTATCCAATAGTTAAGAAGCTTGCTGTATTGTTAAACAAAAAACACGGAGACTACTCGGTAGAAGATTTAAATAGCTTTGGAGCAATAGGGTTGCTGGAGGCTATTGACAGATTTGATCCTTTAAAAAACATAAAGTTTGAGACTTTTGCTACATACAGAATATTTGGATCAATGTATGATCAGGTAAGAGATGACGATTGGATACCAAGATTAAGCAAACAGAGGCACTCAATAGTAGACGACATACAAAAAAACTTTTTAACAACACGTGGAAGATGCCCCACAGACGAAGAGCTTATTGAAGAAATTGCAAAGAAAACAGATCAAGACCCGATGAGGGTTTTAAAAGAAAAAAAGCTAAAACTATTACACTCTATGAATAATTCTCCATCTGACATTGGGGATGAGGCAGAATTTTATCAAATAGATCCAGGCTTAAGACCTGATGAGATAGTCATAAAAAATAGCTATAAAGAGTGGTTTAATTCTCTTGACTTAATAGGTCTAGAAAAAGATATAATATATTATGTATACTACGAGGGCTTTACTTTAAAAGCTACTTCAAAAAAATTAGGAATATCTAATGCAAGAGTGTGTTCTACTCATAAGAGAATATTAAATAAACTAAAAAAGTTATTTCTGGAAGAGACAGATAGTTTATATGACTTTCTTACGACCTGATGCAAGATAATACTACAAAAAGCATATTAAATAATAGGGTATTAATGCTAAATAAACACTGGTTCCCAATAGGCGTTTCGTCCCTAAGAAATGCTTTTTGTAAACTATTAAGCGAAAGGGCAAAGGCTATAAACCATAATAATTATGGCATATATGAGTTTAAGGAGTGGATCTCAATAGAGGATGAAAAACTTAACTACCTAACAACTCCATCAATTTTGGTTCCAGTACCAGAAATCATAGTATTTTCTTATTATGATAGTGTGCCAGTTTTTTCAATTAGCTCATCAAGAAAAAATATATTTAAAAGAGATAAATACATATGTCAATACAGTGGTAAAAAGTTATCTCATCGCAGTGCGACCGTAGATCATGTTATACCAAAATCCAGGGGTGGCAATAATGGATGGAAAAATTGTGTTACTTCGTCTTCCGATATAAATAATAAAAAAGCTGATTTCTATTTAGAAGAAACAAAGCTAAAGCTTATTAGAGATCCATTCGTACCAAGAAAAAATATTTTATTTAATTTGCCATATGGATTCTCTCTACCAGAGTCGTGGAAGGCGTTTTTTGTTTAAAAAACAATTTAAGAAAGAACTATGATAAAAAGAACCGTAAGACCGTCCGGTGTTAGATTTAGAAAATCGATTTCACCTTGGAGAAGAAAATTAAAAGATAATCCAGCTTTTATACTCGGGAATGCTCCATCTTTAAACGATTTTGATTTATCAAAATTAGATGGATTTTTAACAATTGGAATAAATAGATCAGTCTATAAAATAGATTCTACCATATTGATGTGGCAAGATAAAGATATTTACAACTATGAAAAACATATTATAGATAAAAGTAAGTCTATTAAGGTTTGCAGAGACGTTGCCGACCCAATGAGTAAGTTTTTTCATTTTAAATTAAAAGCTGGTTTTTACAAAAGGACTAAAGATCCATCTGTCCTGTATGGAAGGGGCTCTACGGGTCCTTTGGCTGTTCAGTTTGCTGACTCTATAGGGTGCAATCCGATATACTTATTAGGAATGGACTGTTTAACTAGAGGCGGAGACACAGACTTTTATGGTAAAAATATATTTTGGAAGAGTCATACTAGAAAAAACTGCTTAACTGGAGTCAAGTGGATGGATAGTGCATTTTCTGACATACAAGTATTTAATCTTAGTAAAAGAAAGGATATGGATTTTAAGCAAATAGTTTCTTCTCTAAAAAGAAAAAAAAGGGGAAGAGATTATTATATTAAAAAGCTATTCTCCTAAGTCAAAAGATGAAAATTAATAGATGTAAGAAAAAACTTGAAAATATTCCTGTCATTATTGCAAGCAACGGAAAGACTATTCAGGATGTTGAGCTTGGATTATTCTCTAATTTTTTTATTATAGGTATAGACGATATATTCTTCCAATACCCAGACTGTGACATACTTATATTAAAAGATGTTGATTTTATAAAAAAGCACAGTAATATAATTAAAAACTTAAGATGCCTTAAATGTTGCCCTAATCATAGACAGGAAGACTTAAATTGCTTTAATCTTCATTTAGTAGAGAGCAAAAAACATAAAAAACGTTATGACTTTAATTTTTATGACAATGAATGTGTGCAGGACGTTGCAATACAATTAGCATCTTTTTTAGGATGCAACCCCATTATTGTTGCTGGGTTTGATAGTAAAGATCCTGTTAAACTAAGAAGAAAGAAAAAGATTAAAAATAGTTTGTTTAATGTCATGAACGACAATTGTGATAAATGTATGAAAAATCACAGTAAGTGGTTAAAAAATATTATTTATTCAATTACTCCAAGTGGGCACATCCCATACATAGACCCCTTTGTGGCACACTCAAAATATAACGATCAATGTCCAGACAAACTTGATCTACTAAAGAGGATAGTATGAAATATGATTGTTAGTTTTGTAAAAAACCTTTCACACTCGGTCATCCCATCAAAATCTCATAATTCAGACAGTGGATACGACCTAACTGCTGCAAACATGTCTGTATGTGTGAGCGAAAAAACCGGATATATTTCGCACATAGCGTATAATACTGGAATATCCATTGAGCCTCCAGAAAATATATATTTTCTACTGTACCCAAGATCGAGTATAAGAAAATACGATTTATCCATGTGTAATTCTGTTGGGGTGATAGATACGTCGTATAGGGGGAGCATAATTGCATGCTTTGTTCCAACAATTCCATCTAAGTCTGTTGATGATCTTACAATATACAACAAAGGGGACAGGATTGCACAGATAATTCCACAAATAATATTAAATATAGACTTTATTGAATCTGATAACATCCAAGATACAATTAGGGGGGATGGGGGGTTCGGATCAAGCGGCACGTAATATGACCATTAATCAATCAAATGTAGTTTTTGTTTACAACAGCGAAGATCCAGATGGAGAATATTTTGCAAAAAGATATGCGAATATTCATCACCTGTCTGAAGATCAGCTTGTTGGTATCGACACTGATACAGAAGAAATCGTAGACTCTTATCAAGAATTTAAAGAGCAACTAGAAGACCCTCTACGCCAAAAACTGCTTGAGATAAAAAATGGAGGAAGAGATGTTTTTGCCATAGTTCTTGGCTGGCGTATCCCCGCTGGATTTTATCATGACGGCAAAATAATAAGCTCTACATCTAGAATATCTGCAATAGCCCCAATAGAAAACCCTCAGCCGTTTGAATTAAATAAAAGAAATTTATTATATAATAGGGGTATCTTTAAAAGATATGATGAGGAAGATGTTAATCTAGCCTTTATCGTAACCCAGCTAGATGCTCCTTTGAGGCAAATAATGGATAGGATATTTGATTCAATATCTTCCGCCTCAACTGGTATAAAATCAGATGGAAATTTCTACTTTGATTTATACTCTGGATATGGAGATGGAGAAAGGGCAACTAAATATCAAAACAGATTAGACCTATTTGACAATAAAACTATAAATAGGGTTACAGTTCCTGTAGAAAAAACAGTTCAAATAGATGAATTTAATGATGTATTTTTTGGACAGTTAAGGGATGATTCTATATTTTGGGGTTGGGGAGTGTCCTCTGTCTCAAGTAGCTATTTTTATCCACAATCCCACAATCGTGTATTCTTTTATAACGGAGATTTTACGAGCCTTAGATCAATGAGGTCTTTTAATGTTACGTATCCAGGAGTAATGGCTATCAACAATGGTTATATTGGCGTTGCTGGAGCTATGGATGAGATAAATAGAACAGACGAGGTTGTTATTGTCCCTTCTATTGTAGATATATCTCCCTCTGATGGATTCTCTCCGTACGACTATGATGACCCGTACGAAGGAGAGAGCCTTGTAGGTGTATCTTCAGAGGATCTGACTACAGAGCCTTCGCTAAGTCCATATGGACCGTATGAGCCATATGAATCATTAGATCTAATTGACATACCTATCCCAGAAATTCCAGAGACTACAGAGGGTAGTTTTGACATTTTCTTAGACCCAATTCCTTTTTTTGATTCTATTCTACGAGGTTCACCTCTGGGCGAGGCTTTTTTGTTTTCTAATCCATTTTTGAATAATTCAATGACAATTTTTGGAGATCCATTAACCCCAATTATTATTCCAAACATAGATAAAGAAATAGATAAAATAACCTTATTTGATTCTTTTAAAATAATATCAGGATTATATTCTAAATCTTATTGTTATTTATCAAGAAGGGCTGCAGCCGCTTATGGACTAACTGAAAGAATTGTTCAGTCTTGTGACATTGACTACAGTACTCAGTTTTTAACTCCAGCGACTCATATATCATCTGAGTTTTCATATGATAAGGTTTTTTCAACAATGACAATGTTGGGACAAAAGTGTCAAACTTGGGTAACAGATGCCGCATTTAACTTATTGCCGCCAAAAGAACCTACGTTCGTAGAGTATCTCAGTTTTACAGAAACAAAGATATCTGATGCCTTTTTGGCTGGGTGCGGAAATCAAATAGCAATAAAAGAGAATCTTCAAGCTAGATTTGTATACGATGAAGGAGGGTGGTTCTTCGAGACAACATTACAAGAAATGCATCCATTTTTGTTTTTCTTAGTTCAATTTGAGCTTATAGTATCTTTAGACTCTGAATTTTCTGACATAATATTTGACATAAGATCTGTAGAAAATCTTTCTCAATGGGAATACGAGGAGCCATTTGGAAGTTTTATAAACTTAACATATGAAGGTGTCCCGTCAAATCTAACTGGCAGGCGTATAAGATACAATAGTAGTGAGTTTAAAAAAATCACTAGATTTTCAAAATTATTTTTAAAGTATAGGCAAATCGGAGATGCCTTTTACTATACCCCACACTCAACCCATATAGACATCGTATCTCATTAGTATTATGATTAAGCCAGGCGAATATAAAATTATTACCAACATCATTGATGAATGTATTAGTTCAACAAAAAAATCAGCGGATCATATACTAGAGATCATAGACACCCTTTCTCAAACAGATACATCTAAACAGTCTCAATCTTATTTTGGAGTACGATCTGCCTCATCAGCAACATTGGGACTTATACTTGAAGATATTACAACTTATCCAACCTCATTGAGATCTTATGTAATAGCCATACATAAATATATATATAAGAAATACAACGTTAAGGATATAGATAAGTTTTTAGAAGAACATTTTCTAGAAGTAGAACAAAATTTTGCAGATATAGCCAATAAATTAAAATTCAACATCACTAGAATAGGAACAGCATCTGGAAGGTGGGAAGATGTAGACACGCCTATTAACAACATCAATAAGGGTGAATATTCTAACATAGAGTTGACTTGGGATTTAATAGGCGGATCTAATAGCTGTGGATAACCCAATATGTCCAGCATGTTACGGAGACACTTCTATTGTTCCGGTAGAGGGTCTCAAGTATTATAAGTGCAAGATATGCAAGCACATATTTGCTGACACCTCAAACAATAAAGCTAAAAGATTTATAAAAAGATGTATCTTTAGAAATATAGACAATCAAACTGGTCTTTTTGATCCGTTTGCTAATTTTAATGGATCGAAAGACATTATTAACAGGACCGTATATGGACTTCCCAATGTAAAAGGTGTAGTAATCTCAAATTTTGATCACGATATACATAACTTTACATCCAAACAATGTGTGTTAAATGCAGAAGATAATTTTTTTAAAAAAATACTAGATTCACACGCCGGAGTGGTTCGTGGAAACTTTTTATCACTTTGCTTTATGCCTTTTTATGATGATATACACGAATTCTTAACGGCATGCTATAAACAAAAAGGAAAAGACGGACATCTAATCGTCTTAACCAATATAAATGATAATTTTTTACATAACAATATTGGTCAAGTTCATCATTTTAACTCATCATCTTTGCACTATATTTTATCATCACAACAAAAAGATTATGATGTTTTTACTATTGATAGTGTATTAGGTTTTAAAATATATTAAAGCAAACCAAGATCATTTAGCTTGTCTTGAAATCTATAATATACATTAGCATCGCCATCGTAAGACTTGATACCATTTGATATCGTCCCAGCCAAGGTTCCAAGTTCATGAAGGTTCTGTATATACCTATGATGATATGACGATTTATTTTTATTTAAGACTTTTTCTATGAGTGTTTTTAATTCAATATCATCAGCGTAATTTTCATCTATAATGTCATTTATGCTATTTATAGCCTCACTTGATTCATTTGCCTTAGCCAAAGAATCTATGTATTTTTCAGTTATGATAGACAGACTATTTGACAATTGACTCATTGTTGATATAGCTTTTTGAGTATTGCTTAAAGAGTTTAATAGAGCTAATGTATTAGAGTTATTATTGTTGATCTGGTTCGGTATTTTTTGTTTTGTTTGAGGAACATTAAAGTTCGCTTGTGAATTAGTATCCATGCTTATATCTCTCGTGAAGCCATTTTTCTAAAATTTTGTCTAGCTTTCTGTCATCTAGATCTAGTTCTCTTTTTATCTTATCATGTGCAATTTGAATCGTCGCATCATCATCGGATAACAAATCTCTTATCTCTTTATTCTTTATATCGTCAACTTCTACTTCTATGTTGTCTTTTAATAGCTTTTCAAACTCATCAAGTGCGGTTGGTTTACTATCTAATCTTTTATTGCTTCTCTGAATATCTCTGATAACATCAAAAGGATAATACCCTCTTCCCATATAGTTTGCCAAATCCCATACTGTTTTTAATCCAGATTTCAATGGCTTTAGCCCTTTTACGGCGATTTTTTCTGTAGGAATAGATGTGCTATTTGTTCGTATGTTTTTCATAGTTCTTGCTGCCCGATCTGTCCTCCAGAGTTAAAAGATATGCCGTTATTAAGATCTTCTATATCGTCGTCAAGCAATGTCTCTATTTGAGTATCCATTTGAGTATCCATTTGGTTTTGAGTTGATTCACTATTCTTTGCTTGAGTTATAAGGTTTTCAACATTATTCAACTTGGCTTGCAATGTTACCTTAAGTTGCTCTAAAACCTGGACCCGATCTGATCCTTGTGAAATTTTTATAAAATTATTTGTTTCAATAGTTTTCATGATATTACATTCATTAATAGGGGCTTATACCCTGTTTTTGTTATGAAAATCTTCCTATTGAGATGTATTCGGTGAAAATATCAATATCTCTTTTTTATTCCTAATTGTTTTAATATAATACTTAGCTCTAAATCCCTCCATATTAGCCCATTTATATAGGTTTCTAATATAGTCGCAGTCATCATAGGAAAGAATCCATTTTGCTTCTGATTCTTTTAAAATTTGTGACAACAAATAGTGTTCATTGTCATCAAAACCACACATATACATGTCTTTGCCTTTTATATAATATGGTGGATCTAAATACATAAATGTATGTTTATTTGCTTTTTCTATAATCTCTTTATAATCTAAAGAATATATATTATTTTCTAAAATATCGTACTTACACAATATTAATCTTATTTTTTTGAATTTTTTTACTATATTTTCGGGATTCCATCTGCAAGAAATATTATAGTTAGAATTTTGCTTCTTGCCACCTATTGGACCTCCAGCCATAACTCCAAGTCCACTGTAACTCATTTGGTGTATGGCTATTTTTTTTAAAGATATACTTACTGGATCCTCTTCTCTTAAAACTTCATCACGTCTTGTTAAAACTTCTTTAAAATGAAAGAAATCCACAACGCTTGGCTTGTAGTCTAGTATTTTTTGTTCTAATTCTTCAAAATTAAATAAAACAGTATTCCACAGGCAGCTTAAGGCGTAGTCCTTATCGTTCAATATAACTTTTTTTATATAATTGTCTTTTTTTAAAACATTAAAAGCAATAGACCCAGATCCCAAAAAGGGCTCACAGTATGATAAAATATTCTCATTATCTTTTATAAGATCAGTGATGTAAGGGATTATATTGGAAAGCAGTCTTGATTTTCCGCCTGGATATCTCAGGAGCATTGTTGTGATACCTTATATTCTACAAAATTATATTTATTAATTCGTTAATGTCTGCGAGGTCATCAGCTGGACAGACGATGTTCTTATGAGACCCCCTATACGCTGGTTGAATAGATTTGGTTTTCAATCTTCTTTTTGAAATTACGCCATCAAATTTAACATTAACTGGATCCATTCTTTCTTGATTGATTATATTTCTTTCTATTGCATTCCAGCTTGTTTGTAAGTGACAAAATACATATATATCACTTTTAAGAGAGACGATTTTATCATTTTCATCGTATCTCTTTATATAAACATCTCCAAAATCTCTAAGTCTAGTTTTTACTTCAATATCTACCTCTCTTTGTGAGACATCTATCTTAGCTTTAAAATCATTATTATTCCCTCTCATTCTGAATTCGGAATCAACTGGAAGATCTGATATTTTTGAAAAAGCAACTTCACCAAGCATGCCTATAAGCTCTGCTTTGTATGGGATTTGTCCTGCATTTAAAAGTCCAGCACCCCATTTGTAAAATTTATTATTCTTCTTTGACCACAATTCTTTTTTTGAGAATCTTTTTGCCAAAGTTAGTGCATAGTGGACTTCATTCGGACTCAACAGGACTATCATTTGTTGTTGCGCCTACTTCTTGCAATGAATAATCTGCATAAATTGGTATCGTGATTTCAAAAAACGTTTTTCGTTTTTCAACTCCATCTACATACTTATACCTTATGTCGCCAGAGTCTTTTTTTCTTTTTATAATATCTTCAAAATCTTCTGACGTATTACTGTGCTCTTGAAACAAATCATCGCTTACTGATTCTACTTGATAATTTGGAGGAGCCATCTTTTTAATAACCAAAACATAATCTACTTCTGGAAGATCTGATATTTCTACATCTATTATATTTAATTTTCCAATTGGCATAGCATCTTTTGATGCATCTTGAAAAACTTTTTCTCTTATAATTTCTTTCAATTTATCTTGCGATCCGCTTGAGTTCAACTTACCAATAAGTCCCTGCCTAAATTCTTCAAAGCTTTTTATATCATTTTCATCCACATCTTCTACTTCACATATAAAATCTAAAACACCCCTTAATGACGTGTTATTTTTTGTATCAAAAGACAATACTGTGTTATGCTCTTCCTCAGACACCATCTTTCCTTTTGATAATTTAAAATCAACTTTAAAAGAAGATTGTGGGAGATCATCGTTTTTTAATGTTGAAATAATTTCTTCAACACAAGCTTCTTGTGTTTTATCCGAAAAAATAGTTGATGAATCTTGTTTCATAGATTTGTTTCCTTTTATAATGTATTATTTAAAAAACACTCATTTAAAAAATTTCTGTGGCTATAAGGATATTAGTTTATCATTTTCACATAATGGTAAGTATAATCCTATTTCTGTATTTTTTGGACCAAATGGAGAGGGAAAATCTACATTATTACATGCGATACGATTGATTTCAAACCCATATCAGTTTTTTGGTAGAGAAAATGATATGTTTTTTCGTAAACTTGTTTTTAACGAGGATTATGATCCTGTCATAGATGGGTATATGGAATCTAAGCATAAATTATCACTTAGAGCAGAATATTATGATTCTAATGGTGAAAAATACAATTCAATACTTGATCATAAGGGTCTTGTTGAGAGCTCTTTAAGCCGTTACAACTCAGACCAGGACGGGTGGTCAATGTATTGTGACACAGATCATCCTATTAATATGAATAAATTTCAATTATATTCTAAAAATAAAAATATATTCTTATCGCTAGCAAGGTCCGTATATGGTCTAGAGGTTAGTTTAGAGAAAAAAATAGAATCTAGCTGGATTGATAGGACAACAAAAGAAATTGTAGAGTTTTATCAAGATTTTATAATTAACAAAAAAGAAGTACGTGTACATTTTAGAAGAATGTCGGATGGAGAAAAGAAAATAGCAACTCTTCTTCGATTTTTATGTGACGAGGTGACATTCAACCCAAGCAACATCGTAGCGATAGATAACATAGACATGCACATATACTTTAAAAGACATTCCATTCTTATTGACAAGCTAGTCGAACTTTTTCCTGATAAGCAGTTTATTATCACAACGCATAGCGAAACAATGATAAATCATGTCAAAAAATCTTTCGGCAAACATTGTGTATATGATCTTGAGAACATAAAACATTAAATTGTGAATTTTCGGGAGCGGGGGGGCTAAAAACAAGATTTTTCACACTATTGCACTTATCTTTTTAACAAGAGAGTGCCAAGAAAAATATAATTCAAAAAAGAAAGATTGTATTTTTTACTAGTTTTTATGTGATTTTAAAAAACTCCGTACTTATTCATTAATTATTTTTATAATTGACTAAGAAATAGTAAGATATTGAAGTTAAATGATTTGATGGACGAATTTAACACATTGATTCTTGCAACGCCTTTCGCATCGCTTCGCTTGCGAAAGAGTCAAACACTTCGTGTTCGACTCACATGAAAAGTCATCAAGAAAAAATTTATTATTTATTAGACGAAACTACGTTACACGTAGTAAGGTCCCATGCAGTCGCCACCTTATGTCATAAATCCAATAGTGAATAAAATAAATTGACATAAGGGACACGCTCCCATTTTTCACTAATGGTTGCTCTAAATTTTTAAATATACTTCGAAGCCAAAGTTAACTGGATGTTGATATTTCCAACATATTAAATCCTTGTTCAGTGTTACCTTTTATCAAGATAACTTTTCGCACCTGACATATACGCTACTAAGCAGTTTGAGAAGAATTAACTCCTAACTGGTCTAATTGCTTAAGTACCAAGATCTCATAGCCCGGTCTATGGCAGTTAAGTTGTTGATGAGATAGAAATATTTCCCACCTGTCTTCTGTATCGGATAGTTCTTTTTTTGAAAAATCAAAAAGACGATATAACATCTCTATCTTAAAGAAATCACAAAACAATAGGATAAGTGAGCTTTTTATTCGAAATACAATAATATGCCAAGAGATTTATTCGAAATACAATAATATGCCACGAGATTTATCAAAAAACGTAGTACCAAAAGAGGGAGTACAAGGACCAGCTGGACCACAGGGACCTCCAGGAGAAGGTCTCTCTAGCAGTGACGTTGTTCCTGGACCTCAAGGACCTCAAGGACCTCAAGGACCTACCGCATCAATATCAAACGATGCAGATAATAGAGTTACAACAGCGGTTGGTGATGGAACATTAAATGCAGAGGAAAATTTAACCTTCGATGGATCTACATTGTCTGTTACTGGAGAAATAAGTGCCACAACTCTTGATATAGGTGGCACTGATATCACAGCTTCTGCTGCAGATATAAATGCAATATCTTCTGCAAATCCAATTAGTTCTGGCAGTATTGTTAACACTGACGGCTTTATAATAAGAGATGATGACAAGATGACTCAAGTAACAGTTGGTTCTCTTACGTCATTTTTTGAATCATCACTAAATACCCTTAACAGTGTTACGTCTCTTGGAATTCTTACATCTCTGCAAGTCGATTATATATATATAAATGGGAACACTATAGGATATTTATCTGATACAGACTTACTTACATTAACATCTGGTCTCTTAACTGTGGCTGGAGAGGTTAGCATGACGACTCTTGACATAGGAGGTACAAATGTCAGTGCAACAGCTGCAGAGTTAAATATACTTGACGGAGTAACGTCCACAGCTGCAGAGTTAAATATACTTGACGGAGTTACGTCCACG
>NZBT01000006.1 GCA_002688015.1 Candidatus Pacearchaeota archaeon | reverse complement strand
AGTCATATTAATACTTTGATTCAAATAATACGTCCCCGCCACAGTGATATTTCCACACTCATAAATATGTTCTCCAGCAGAAGAATAAGTTGCTGCTTGTCCACTCAAAGAAAAAATCCCAGCAAATACAATAAAGGTCAAAACTAAAATCCCAAAGTAAATACTATGTTCAAAACTCAAACCCCTCTTTTTCATTACCTAATTAAGAGATTTACTATATTTAAACATTATCTTTTCAAAATATACTTTGGAAAATCCATTTTTTTATCCCCAACTTAACCAGTGTAAACAGGACCAATCTCAACAGTTCCTGATTTCGCACTTTTCAAATAATATTCTTCAATCTTCTTGTATCTCTTTGCGCTTTCTTCTGAAACACTTGGAGTTGTCTTCTTGATTGCTTCTTCAAAATCTAACTTAGTAACTTCCTTAGCTCCTGAATCTCTTCTCAAAGCATTCATACTTGCTTCTCTAACAATACTTTCAATATCTGCTCCAACAAATCCTTCCGTCTTTGCAACAAGATCTTTAATCTTAACATCTTTTCCTATCGGAGTTCCTTTCAAATGAACTTCGAATATCTTTTCCCTACTCTCCTTGTCTGGAACATCGACTAAAATAATTCTATCAAATCTCCCTGGACGCAACAAAGCAGGATCCAACATATCAGGTCTATTTGTAGCTGCTATAATAGTAACATCTTTCAAATCCTCAAGTCCGTCCATCTCAGCTAACAACTGATTTAAAACACGCTCAGTAACTCTATTTCCTGACTCATATCCTCTTCTTCCAGCAAGAGAATCAATCTCATCAAAAAATACAATACAAGGACTTACTTGTCTTGCCCTTTCAAAAACCTTTCTAACTCCTTCTTCAGACTTTCCAACCCACATACTTAACAAACTAGGTCCTTTAACATTAATGAAATTAGCTTCTGCTTCCTTAGCAACAGCTTTAGCGAGTAGTGTTTTTCCCGTTCCCGGACTTCCATACAATAGGATTCCTCTCGGAGCTCTAACTCCAAGTCTCTTAAATCCTTCTGGATTTTTAATTGGCCACTCAACAGCTTCTTTCAAAGCCTGTTTAGTCTTTTCCAAACCTCCAACATCATCCCATCCAACATTGGGTGTCTCTACAAGAACTTCTCTCATTGCACTTGGCCTAACAACTTTCAAAGCAGATTCAAAATCATCACCCGAAACAATAATCTTATCCAAAACTTCTTGAGGAACTGCTTCATCTTCTTCCAATTTTAATTCGGGAAGAAATTTTCTCAAAACATTCATCGCAGCTTCTTTTGTAAGAGCAGAAAGGTCAGCTCCAACAAATCCATGTGTCTTCCCAGCAAGAATTTTCAAGTCAACATCTTTTTCAAGAGGCATACTTCGAGTATGTATTTTTAGAATATTTAATCTTGATCCCTTATCAGGAACTGAAATTCCTATCTCTCTATCAAACCTCCCTGGTCTCCTCAAAGCAGGATCAAGAGAATTAATTCTATTTGTTGCTCCAATAACTACAACTCTTCCCCTACTCTTCAAACCATCCATCATTGTTAGTAATTGTGAAACAACTCTTCTTTCAACTTCTCCTTGGGTCTCTTCCCTCTTAGGTGCAATAGCATCAATCTCATCAATAAAAATAATACTCGGAGCATTCTTCTCCGCATCTTCAAAAATATCTCTAATCTTTTTCTCACTCTCTCCATAAAATTTACTCATAATCTCAGGCCCATTGAGTAATACAAAATTACTCTCAGTTTCATTTGCAACAGCCTTAGCAAGTAGCGTTTTCCCTGTTCCCGGACTTCCATGTAGTATAACTCCTTTAGGCGGCTCAATACCAAGTTTATCAAAAATCTCTGGATGTTTCAAAGGCAGTTCAACCATTTCTCTAATCTTCTTAACTTCCTCTGTAAGACCTCCAACATCTTCATAAGTTACCTCAGGAACAGCATCTTCAGAAATATCAACAGCTTTGGTATTCAAAACAATATCCGTACTCTCATCTATAAAACATGTCTGTGCTGGCTGTGTAGAAACAATAACAAATCTCAACTGCTGGAATCCTCCAAACCCTTGATTCCCTTGTCCAAACAAATCCTGTAAGTCAGAAAATATATCTGGAAAACCTTCGGAGAACGCATCTCTTCTTCTCTGAACTCCACCTAAAGCAATAATATCTCCTTTATTGACAGGCCTTCCCAATAACGCATTCTTAAACATCTCTGGATCTGCCTGAATTTGTACTCCTGCTTGTGCAGGTGCAATAATAACTTTCTTTGCACTTTTCACATTAGCTTTACCAACAACAACTTGCTCTCCAACTCCTGTTCTTGCATTTCTTCTTATCAAACCATCAATTCTAATTATTTTCTCTCCAACATCAGCAGGGTAAGCTCTATCAACAATCGCAACCGTCTCTCTCCCCCCATTAATAGAAATAACATCTCCTCTTTGTAATCCAAGAGCTTTCATTATATTAGGATCTATTCTAGCAATACCTTTATAGACATCATCCTGCAAAGCCTCCACAACCTTCAATTGTACTCCACTATTTTTTCCTGCCATTATATTTTCTCCGAAAGGAAAAAATTAGCGGATTTCCTGTCTGCTTTATTTTTTCCTGCCATTTTATCTATCTCTATCCCCCCAATCATTGTGCTCATCAAAATGCACACTCAACCTATTAAAATCATCAAATTGCAACCTAACCATATCCATCTCACTCTGCATATCTCTATGCATTTCATTAATAAAGTTAACTATTTCCTTAGGAATACTTATAGCATGACTGTTCCCAACAACTCTCATTTTAACATGAAAATTCTTTCCTTTCAAGTCCTTAAATTGCTCTAATGCATGAATATCAGAAGGGTGTACAATTTCTTCCTTACAACCACGACATCTCACTGCTCTAATTCCAAATCCTTTCATGTTTACCTTTACTTTCTCCATTTCTTTTCCACATTTCTTACACGAGATTTTTGTATCAAATATATCTGTCATTTTTATTATTTCACTCATATACACTTAAGTATACATTTATTTGTGTATACAGAGTATTTAAATCTTTCTAGGGCAAGCTTTAAAACCATAAATTCCCTACAAAAATTATGTCCCTAAAAACAATCCTCTTCCCTAAAAGGTTAAAGGAGTCTTTCCTAAGAAGACTCTATGATAAAGCAACATCAGCCTTAGTAAGACACACACGAGAATACAAGAGATTAGAAGCCAGAAAAAACAGATTAAAAATAAAATCAGAAAGAAATTTAAGAGAGAATTTAGAACAAGCGACAATGCAAATAGCTCTTCATGAGATACATGTAGAACTAAAACAACAAGCACTAACAATCCTTGAAGAAAGACATAAAAGAACAGAATTAGAAAGGGGAAGACTAACTGGGCGTGTTTTATCATTGGAAAAAAGAATAGAGATAGAAGTAGAAAGTAGAAAAGGAGAGAAAAGAGTCTATCTAGATCTAATAGAAACTCAAAAACTCCGCATTGAAAGACTAAACTCAGAAAGAGGGAACGTTCAAGACAGATACATGGAAGCCTTTGATGAGAACGCAGACAAACAAGAACTGATTGAAGGATTATTCTCTAGAATGAAAGCTCTCGAAACATTAGCTAGTTCTGCATACAAAAGTGCAATAGAAGAAGCAATCTCCAACAAACAAAGAAGGAAAAAAGACAGTTTAGCAGTTGCAATAACTCCTGAAGGAGAAATGGTAAAAGTTCTAAACCTATCAAAACAAGCAAGAGCAAATCTCCAACATGACTATGATTCTCTCAAAGGAAGAAAATTTGAAGACTTCCTAAATGAAGAAGATACTAAACTATTCAATGAAGCAATAGAAGAACTAAAACAAAGAAAAAATTGCGCAGAATTTTCATTCGATATAGGATTAAGAAAAACAGACAAACACCTTACACCATATGTACTAAGAGCAAGAGCTGAAAGATCAGAAGACTCAGAAAGAGAACTAAGATTAATAACTATCTTCTTAGATAAACCTGAATTCGGAAGACAAGCATATCACGAAGGCGCAACAGAAATAGTAATAAAGAGTGGATTATCTCCCGAAAACTTAAAACATCTTGGAGATAAACTAAAAAGTGGGAAAATTGTCAATGGCGCAAAATCTGGAGCAGCTTACAGAATAACATTCAGGGGAACTCAAATTCTTTCTCAGTCAATAATGCATAGAGTCGGAACTCTCCTAGCTTCTGGAGAAAAAGTCACAATGGTAGGATTAGACAATTTAGGAGACGTTGGATATACTTCATTCAGAGATCCAAGCTTAGAAGTTCCAAGAGAAAGAATTGGTTTACGACCCCCTCAATACTCAGCACAAAGAAGTATAGATATCCCTCAAGAAAATATGCCAGACGTTGAGTCAAATCCAGCCTGAACACAACAAAACCAATCAACACCTTTTTTACCTGATGCTTTACTAAGCGATGGTTAAAGATTTGAATAGCAAATCTTTTTTAATCCATATTCTCTTAATAAACTAATGTTTCCCCAATTATTTCAAAAATCATCTGACCTTTCTTACGTAGAAAAAGATGTTGAAGCTTCCTCTCTAAGAAAAGTTCATGAAAAACAAAAAGCCCTAGGCATTAGCATTAAGGAAGGTGCCTTCTCAAACATCTCTCTAAACCTCGGAGGTTCATACATAACTCCTTTTGCACTTGCTCTAAATTCAACTCCATTCCAAATAGGTCTTCTCTCTTCTTTAGCAAGTTTAGTTGGCCCATTCTCACAACTCTACGGCTCAAAACTTCTTGAACAAAAGTCAAGAAAAAAACTTGTCATAAATTTTGTATTAATCCAAGCTCTAATGTGGATTCCAATTATCTCACTTTCATTCCTATTCATTAACGGATTCTTTGCTTCCTACTTACCCTATGCATTAATCGTTCTCTACGCAATCTTAGTTGCATTCGGAGGAATGGCATATCCAGCATGGTTTTCATGGATGGGAGATATTGTCCCCGGCAAAGATCGTGGAAGATATTTCGGAATGAGAACGAAAATAGCAGGCTTTGTTGGCCTAACAGCGACAGTTATTTCCGCATTCTTTTTAGATATATTCAAAACAAAGGGTCTGGCTTTAATAGGATTCGCTATTCTCTTCGCTCTTGCAGCAACATTTAGAATTGTCTCTGTAATGTTATTCAAAAAACAATACTCTCCAAAATTCAAACAAAAAAGAGACCCTGAATTATCCTTTTTCTCTTTCATATTTAAAAATGGAAATTACAGTAAATTCACAATTTATCAATTTCTATTTCATTTTGCTTTAATGATTGCCTCTCCATTCTTTGCAGTATACATGCTTGAATCTCTAAACTATTCTTACACAACATTCATAGTTGTTGCAATGTCTGCATCTGTATTCTATCTAGCGCTCTCTCCTTTAGCTGGAAAGTTTGCAGACCGTTTTGGCAACATAAGACTATTCTATCTATCAACAATTCTCTTTGCTTCCTATCCTCTATTCTGGATTTTCCTAAAATCTCCAATATTATTAATCATTTTCCCCCAACTTATCAGTGGAATAGCAAACGCAGCATTCCTTATGGCTTTCACAAAATTCACTTATGACTCTCTTTCAGAACAACATAGAGCAGTAGGAATTTCATACACCCATGTAATGATAGGGGTCGGCATGTTCCTAGGGGCGCTTATCGGAGCTTTCCTAGTAAAGTACTCACCATCATTTATCCCAATAAATGCATTCTTTTTTGTCTTTGCCGCCTCTGCAGTACTAAGACTTATTCTTCCTCTCTCCATATTGTCAAGAATAAAAGAGATTAATAAAATGGAAAAACTCCCCCACATGCATGTTGAAATTGCTCATCCAATTAGATCATTCCAATCAGAAATCTCATGGTTTAGAAGAGTTACAAAGTAACTCATAGTGTTAACATCGAAAACGCAAGATACAAAAACCTTTAAAACTACTCAATTTAGTCTATACAACATAAGAAAATGATTTTCGACAAGAAAAACAAGAAAAAATGCAAGAACTGTAGTTCTAAAATAGAAAATAAAGTCAGCTATTGCCCTGACTGCGGCTTCCCCCAAAACTCTGAAAAAAAACAAAAGTCGTACGGCCTTTTAGGAACAGATGATTATTCCAATCCAAACGACTCATTAGAAGATCAAGAAAGCTTCGGCATCACAGATAAAATAATTAATTCAATGGTAAATTCTCTAATGAAATCTTTAGACAAACAATTCAAATCAATGGACAAAGAATATAATCAATTTGAAAAACAAATGCAAAAAGATTTGCAAAACGCAGAAATTCAATCATTCCCTAATGGAATCAAAATAAAAATAGGATTGCCAAACTCTAATCAACAAAACCCTCAAAAGAACAAGGGAACAAAGAAAAAATCAATACTTGAAAAAGCCCCAACTCAAGAACAAATAAAAAAACTTTCCGCTCTCCCAAAAGCACAAGCAAAATCTTCTATAAAGAGATTGAACAATTCTCTAAATTATGAGCTAGCAACTCCTGGTGTTGATTCCATAGAAGATATTTTCATAGCAAAGCTCGAAGAGGGTTATGAAGTAAAGGCAATCGGAGATAAAAAAGTTTACACAAACTCTCTCCCCGTAAATCTTCCCCTAAAGCGCCTCTCTCTCCTTAAGGATAAACTTCTCGTAGAATTCCAAACGGAAGAATGAATTACACTCCCGCTTCTACCAAACCATCAATAGCACTTTTAAGTTGCTCATCAAGTTCAATCATGCCTACATGCAACAAAGCTATCTGAATATCTTTTGGATCAACAGACTCATGTTCTAACAAAGGTCCTGCATAACCACTAGTCATTGCATTTAAACTTTCCATAACAGAATTAGTATCATTTTCTTTCTTTACTAAATCATTCAAGCATCTAGAAGGAATAGTAAATTTACCCTGCCCAATTGCAACACGATATCCATACCCATTATCTATATCACCTAAATCGTCCTCATTTTTATGTATAATTATCATTCCATCAGGACTTCTATACACTAGATTTTCTTCATCATATTCTGGCATCTTAAAACATCAAATAATAAGTATAAAAATATAATTATACTGAAAAAAAATAAATGATCTCGCTGGGATTTGAACCCAGGGCCTCTGCCTTATCAGAGCAGCGCTCTACCAGGCTGAGCTACGAGATCATACTGAAATTTAAACAAATGCTTTTATAAAGCTTATCTTCTAAAATAAAACAATGAAAATCAAGATAAAATCAATAATTCTCATTTTAATCCTAATTAACATAGCACTATCTGGATATTCCTATTATGAAGATCTAACAATGTCCGAAATCTGTCTTCTTGATCAAGGTTGCTCCATTGTAAGACATTCAGAATATTCAACTCTTTTTGGAGCAAAAGTTTCTCTCCTTGGAGGAATTGCTTTCATAGTATACTTACTAATCTTCCTCTCTTCAGAAAAATCCCCTAAATTAAAACAATCATTTGTAACTTTAACAATATTAGGAACAATTTTCGCACCCTATTTTATATACGTTCAACTTTTTATCCTGAAAGCAATATGTCTTTCTTGCATAGCTATTGACACCATAATGATTATAATCTCTGCGCTTGTACTATATAGAAATGTTAAGCGCTGATGGTCTAATGGTTATGATTTGACCTTCCCAAGGTTACGATCCGGGTTCGATTCCCGGTCGGCGCATCTTCGTTCTTCACAGCGAGTACTCGAGCAAGAGTGAATCAGAAATCATTCTCCATTGTAATAGATTAAAAAGAAACATCCATCCGCGTTAAATACTCTTTAAAAGACATGCTCAATTCTTGACCCCATAATTTTGATAATGTCTCAGAAGTCTTTTATCACTCCTTGTCCTTTTAATTAACTCTTCATCTTCTTCAAAATCTGTCCTCCTTGTCTTCTCAGTAGTAGAAAGATGGCCTGATTCAGATGAAATAAAAACCTTTCCCATCCTTCGATCAGCCATTTTGTTTAACTCTAAAACTCCAATTTATCATCCGAAAAACAAAGGATTAAACTTTAAAATCATTTGCATCATTCAATCCTAACAATTAAAAACCCATTTCTTCTCTTTCAATAATGGAAAACCACTTAAAAAAAATTTACAACTTTCTGAAACAAGATTCATGGCAATCTTGGCTTGTCTCCTTAATATTGATTATAATATTTATTAAAATCATTTTCTTCCCTGTCCTAGGTTTTGCAACCAATTCCCCATTACCTTTAGTAGTAATAGAATCATGCTCAATGTATCACTCTACAAACTTTGATTCTTGGATTGAACAAAATGAAGCATATTACGAATCGAAATCTATTTCTCCTGAAAATTTCTCCAAATTTCCCTTCAAAAATGGATTAAACAAAGGAGACATAATTCTCTTAACAAACCATAAATTTCCAGAAATAGGAGACATAATGGTCTTCAATGCAGATGCAAGACATCCTCTAATACACCGTGTGATCTCTCTAGATCCAATAGCAACAAAAGGAGACAATAACCTTGCTCAACTCCCTATAGAAAAATCTATCTCTGAATCAAATGTCTTAGGAAAATCCTCTGTAAGAATCCCCCTAGTTGGATGGGTAAAGTTAATCTTCTTTGAACCTTTCAGATCTCCCAGCCAACGTGGATTCTGTTCCTAATCCTAACTCCAAGAAAAGGTATATATACTTCCAATACATTTAAAAAAGCTAATCATGAAGAGGTAAAATGGCCCTAGAATTTAATCGAGACGGAAGTATAAAACTGCCCAAACCAGGAAAGAAAAAAGTAATTGTATCTGAAAAAATAAAAAGGCATGATGCAGTAGCAGTTATAAACGAAAAAGCTCAAGAAACTCATCCCATAGTAGAAATAAAATGTACAAAATGCAAAAACAAAAAAGCATACTTTTGGACAAAACAAACTCGTGCGGCTGACGAATCAGAAACAAAATTCTACAAATGTACTAAATGTAACCACACCTGGCGTGTTTACCGTTAACTCCTGGAAACCATTACCGTTAACTCCCAGCAAAAATCAAATTTCCTTTCTCTCCTAAAAATTCTTCTCTTCTCCAGAATATTTATTCCGATCTTCTCTTACTCGAGTACTCGCTGTGGAAGACGGAATGGCCTCGACGGGATTTGAACCCGCGACACCTGGATTAAGAGTCCAGTGCTCTGACCAGACTGAGCTACGAAGCCATAATTGTTTTAGAAAGATATTGTTTTTAAAGCTTTACAACCAATCAAAGTCCAAGAATTCTAACCTATAACCTTCTTAATGTTCTCAATATTATCTGCAATCTCTTGTCCTCTCTTAGTCAACTTAATCAATTTTATTCTTCCTTTCTTTTCAAAGTTTACTAATCCCAAACGCTCTAAGCTCTGTAAAATCTTAACAGCGTGACTGTATGTACAATCAACTTCCTTTGCTAAAATACTCCCATATCTTGCTCTTGAAAGTCTCTTCAAAGCAACCAACATCAATGCCGGTTTTCTTCTAAAAAATATGTCGAAATTTTCTTTTGATTTTTCCATCTTATATGTTGTAACCTATATATTACATGCTCCATGTTTACTTTTAAACCTTTCTCTATATTTGTAACCTTAAACAGTAACAAAACCCTACTTTAAAGATACACCAGAAATTTCCCTCGTTCATTAACTACTCTCTCCAGTAAGAGAGTTATAAATCTTTAGATATCCCTTCGATCCCAACTCTATCTTTCCAGAAATAAGTTCCATCTCACTCTTTCCAGAAGAGAAACTCTCGGAGATATAATTCCCAGTTCTAACCATCTTAACAGCTTCTAAAGTAGAAGTTCTAATAATAATATCCTCATCTTCAATTCCTCCCCGTTCAACACTAATAACTCCTTTCTCCACAACAGCGGAATAAATATCATCATCAATATAAAACTCTACTTTAGGTTTATTCTTACTTAAAGGAGGATTGTGTAATCTGCTTGCCCCTATACTATACAATAAATACCTTACAAAACTTTCATCAAATCTTAAAACTGCTTCCTCGTTAGTCAAATTAGAAGTAGGATTCTCCAATGTCCTTCCCGTGCTTCCTTCCGATCTATTAAAATTTCCAAAAATATAATACGCAAAAATTCCTCCAATCAACAATAAAACTACAACAATTCCCAAAACAACTTTTCCTTTACCCTCTCCTCTTCTATTCAAATCCAACATCCTGATTACTAATTCCTTAAACTTATAAACCTAACTTTTCTCTCATTATCATGAAAATCCTAGCAGCATCAGATATACATGGAGAATCAAAAATAGCAAAAAGGCTAGCTCAGCGTGCAGAATCTGAAAATGTTGATCTAGTTATTCTATGTGGTGACATAACTGGCTTTTCAGAAACAAAAGACATCATTAAACCATTCAAAGACAAAAAGAAACACGTTCTTCTTCTTCCAGGAAACTGGGATTCTTTCGCAACAGCAGACTTCATAGCAACTTTATATGGGGTAAAAAACATTCATGGCTATTCCGCAATTTACGAAGACATCGGATTCTTCGGAGCAGGCGGTGCTCGTGCTCCAGGCCCAGGAGACACTTCAGATTCCGAAATCATGAAAACTCTGGAAAAAGCTCATGCAGGACTGAAGACAACGAAAAAGAAAATCATGTTAACTCATGATCATCCTGCAGGAAGCAAGTCTGAATTCTCTGGTATCCCTGGCTCTAATGCCATAGAAAAAGCAATCAAGAAATTCAAGCCCGATTTCCTTCTCCACGGACATATCCACGAAGCCCACGGCCTAGAAGAAACAATAGGATCAACAAGAGTCATTAATGTGGGAAGGGAAGGTAAAATAATTGAGCTCTAAAGCAAAGCCTTATCAAGCATTGCTTCAACTTCTGAATGAGATAAAACCTTCATCCCAGAATCAACACCTGTAAATTGCATTGGTTTCCCCGTTCTTCTTTCCATATGTTTTCTTTGCTCATCAATAGGCAAATCAACAAAAACATGGGGATTCATCCCAGTTCTATCCTCTATAACCTCATAAATAGCCCTTCTAAAATCTTCATATGACATAACTATTTCAATTAACAACAATATTTAACAATTTAGATACTAATCCTTCTTTTTCAATTCCCTATTACTAATTTTCAGGACAAAGCAGATAAACATCCTATCCCATATCCAATTCCAAAAGATACAGCCTCAAAAGCAAAGAAGAAACCAGCCGTAAAGCCAGCATCAGAAGGTGTTTCATCAACCAAAGAAGCAAGTCCTCCAATAAGGGGGCCAGGTACAAAATAACGAACATCACCCATATCTTGAATAACATTTCCAGTCGCTATCTGATATCCCAAAATACTTGGAATAACTGCCGAATACAGTAAGGCACCTACCCTAAACATCCCTGGAATCATCGCAGCACCGCGCTGTCTCGATTGTGATCTTATAAAAATCTTATTCATAGAATTCTCCCCTAAAATTCTATTTGAAAGATTAGTATTTTCATTAAACATAAGCTAGAAAGTTTTATTTACCTTTATATATCTATCGCATCCTTAGGATAAATATAAATTAAATATCAAAGGCTTAATCCAATGTATTAATTCCGCCATACTAAAAAGAAAGAAAATCTCTATTTAAATTTAACCTTATTCATCAATCCTCCACAAAAACTATAACCTTTAAAATATCTACATTTCTCTAGTAAACACCAAAATGGCACAAGAATACATAGATGTGCAAAATGTAAGGCAAGTTGTAGAGAAAACTGTTAAACAAAAACCTTCAATTTCTGAATTAACAAAAATAGAATCCCCAGGAAAACCCACTCCAAGACAATTAGAAAAACCAGGAAAAACCATAAAGAAGAAAAGAAGAAAATCAAGAGCGAAGGCTTCTTCTTCAATAACTAAAGACGTAACACCCAAAGAGTATACTTTAATAATAACTGAAAAACCTCAAGCAGCAAACAAAATTGCAACAGCTCTAGCAGATTCCAAAGCAACACAGATAAAGGAAGGAAAAGTTTCCTATTATGAACTCGAACACAAAGGTCAAAAGATAGTTGTGGCAAACGCAGTGGGGCACTTATTCAACTTAAACTATGTAAAAGGTCAGAAAGGCTATCCAATCTTTGAAACAGAGTGGATCCCAAGCTTCGAAAAGAAAGCGGGAGCTTTCACAAAACCTTATTACAATGTGTTAAAAAAACTATCAAAGCGCGCTTCTAATTTCATAATTGCAACAGACTATGATATAGAAGGAGAAGTAATCGGTTGGAACGTTCTACGTTTCATTTGCAATCAACCTAATGCTTCCAGAATGAAATATTCTACTCTTACAAAGCCAGAACTAATCAAATCCTATCAATCTCTAATGCCCGAACTCGATTGGGGACATGCTTATGCAGGAGAAGCCAGACACATACTAGACTGGCTTTACGGAATTAACCTTTCCAGAGCTCTTATGGCTGCAATTAAGACCTCGGGAAGCTTCAAGATACTCTCCATAGGCCGTGTTCAAGGCCCTGCTCTAAAAGTAATAGTGGACAGAGAAAAAGAAATCTCTGCCTTTAAATCCGAGCCATACTGGAATGTCTATGCAACAGTAAAAAAACAAAAATACAAACACCCAAAAGACATTTTCGACAAGAAACAGCTTGATTCTTTCAAGGATATAAAGTCCGGAACAGCAGAAACAACTGAAAAACAAGAATCTATTCAGCCCCAAACTCCATTTGACTTAACTTCCTTACAAAGAGAAGCATATCGTTGGTACAAAATCTCTCCATCTGCAACACTTAAGATTGCACAAAAACTATATCTCTCTGGACTCATCTCTTATCCCAGAACAAGCAGTCAAAAAATACCTGATGCAATTAATCCTAAAGCAATTATTAAATCTCTTAAAAAACAATTCCCAACTCTTGTTTCA
The DNA here is from genome assembly GCA_002688015.1 of Candidatus Pacearchaeota archaeon. Lineage (GTDB taxonomy): Archaea > Nanobdellota > Nanobdellia > Pacearchaeales > GW2011-AR1 > ARS1309. The sequence goes on along the minus strand of NZBT01000006.1, from coordinate 55,509 downwards.
AAAGCAACTCGCCCTAAACCAATAGAAGGAAAGAAATCAGACCCTGCACACCCTTCTATTTATCCAACAGGCGAACCAGCCCTATTAGAAGACCAAGAAAAGAAACTCTATGAATTAATTGTAAAACGTTTCCTTTCTTGCTTCTCTCCTGACTTAATAACAGCGAATAAAAGAACAAAAATCACTGCTGACAACAAAGAGAAAAGCACATTTACAGCATCTGGACTAAAAATAATTGACAAAGGCTGGACTCAAATATATCCAGCATCTGTAGAAGAGTCTGAAATCCCTTCCCTTTCTGGACCAGTAAAAATATCAAAAATTGATTTCGAAGAAAAAGAAACTCTGCCTCCTAGAAGATATTCTCCAGCATCACTAATAACAACTCTTGAAAAAAAGAATCTCGGAACAAAAGCAACAAGGTCTTCCATAGTTGATACTCTTTTCGACAGAGGATACCTAGATGGAAGATCAATTAAAGCAACACCTTTAGGAATGAAATTAATTGAAACTCTTGAAAAATACTCTTCAATCATTATAGATGAAAATCTCACACGTTCTCTAGAGAAACAAATGGAAGAAATTCAAAAAATAAAATCCTCTGAAAAACTTCCAGAAAAAGAACAAAAGATAATCAACGAAGCAAAATCAGTAATCACAGATATTTCAAAAGAATTTAAAGAAAAAGAAAGGCAAATAGGGAAAGCTCTCCTCTCCGGAATAGAAAATCAACGAGAAAAAGAAAGAGAGGAAAACACAATAATGCCTTGCCCAGTCTGCAACAAAGGAAATTTACAAATCCGCTATTCTCCTAAAGTAAGAAGCTATTTCGTTGGCTGTTCTTCGTATCCAGAATGCAGAGCAACATACCCTCTTCCTCCTGGCGGTTTAGTAAAGAACACAGGTAAAACTAATGAATCTGGTCTCCATATCTTAATGTCAATAAAGAAAGGCAAACGTCCTTGGGAATTCCCCTTCGATCCCGATTGGAAAAAGAAGAATCCAGATTATAAACCTAAAGAATACAAAGAAAAGTTCAAGAAAGAAGAATCTGAAAAAGATTAAGCAAAATTATTCAAATTTCCTTTACCACTTTCAGCAACAGGCAAAACTTTACCTGTTAGAACATTGAGTCTGTAGGCTGCACCTTTAGTTCTGTTTTCTAATGCGGCTTTTTCTCCTGCTACTTCTTCAGCTTTCTTAATTCCAGAAACACTTTGTGCAACAACACCATCTCTCTTATGAATGTCTAAATTAACATAATGGCCTTGTCCCATATCAATTCTATCTATCATTTTATTTCCCCTGCCTACTTCTTGCACGAAGGCTAGGTCTTACTTTTAATGTTGGGCTCTTTCCTCTCTTACTCTTCAATCCTCTACCTTTCTTCCCAGCTGAAGTCAAGCCACGCTCAGCCCTTTTACTATTCTTTCCAGAAACAATCCACTTCAACGTCCTATCAGACTTTATCTCAGCCTTACTAGTATCAATTAATATAACTTCATAAAAATAATGCTTTCCATCTTTTCCAATCCAATAACTATTCAAAACTTCAAGACTCTTATATTTCCTTGCAGCTCTTATCTCCGCAACTTGTCTATAATTCATTTTCAATGTTTTTCTAATTGTCTGCTTCCTTGTCTTTCTTCCTTTAACACCTGCTCTCTGTCTCTTTCTTCCTCCTCTATTTATTCTAACTCTTACTACAATCACTCCACGCTTAGCCTTATATCCCATTGCTCTAGCTTTATCTAATCTCAATGGTCTTTCAACTTTTTCAATAGCATCTCCAGCTCTCCACTGAATCATCTTTCCATGCAAAAGCTCTCTGCCAGGCTTTTTCCATGCTTCTTTCAAATAATGACTTAATCCCTTTACCATGATATCATCTGCAAAAAACGCTTTAAAAACTTATCTCTCAGTTACCTTTTTAAACTATTTCAAGCATTTCATTACATGGTAAAAGAAAAGTACTACATAACAACTGCAATAGATTACGTCAATGCAAAACCTCACGTAGGACACGCATTCGAAAAAGTAATATCAGACGTAATTGCTAGATGGAATCGTCTTCAAGATAAAGATGTCTTCTTTCTAACAGGAGTAGATGAAAACGCTCAAAAAAACGTTCAAGCAGCTGAGAAAGCAGGAATTCCCGTAAAAGAATTCGTAGATAAAAACACAGCTTTCTTTCTAGAATTAAGTAAAAAATTAAACATTTCTCATAACGACTTCATAAGAACTTCTGCATCAGAACATGGAAAAGTTGTTCAAAAAATAATTCAAAAAATTCTTGATAAGGGAGACATATACAAAGGAGAATACTCGGGCCTATATTGCACTGGGTGTGAATCATATTATACTGAAAAAGAATTAGTTGATGGAAAATGTCCCGAACATAACACTGTTCCAGAACAAAGAAAAGAAGAAGCTTACTTCTTCAAACTATCCAAATACCAAGATCAACTTCTCAAGTTAATTCCTAAGTATGTAACACCTAAAAGCAAAGCAAACGAAGTACTAGTTAGAGTAAAGGAAGGTTTAAACGACATTAACATTTCTAGAAAAGATGTTGAAATTGGTGTCCCTTTCCCAAGCCATGAAGATTTCAAAGTCTGGGTTTGGATTGATGCATTAATCAACTACGTCTCTGGCTTAAAAAGTAAAGAGAAAAAATACTGGCCCGCAGATACTCATGTTATAGGAAAAGGAATCAACTGGTTTCATAGCGTAATCTGGCCAGCAATCCTTCTCTCTGCTGATTATCCCCTACCAAAAAAATTACTTGTCCATGGATATCTAAACATCTCAGGAAAGAAAATGTCAAAATCAACAGGAAACACAATAGATCCTCTTGATCTCTTAGAAAAATACAACGCAGACACAGTACGTTATTCTCTATTAAGAAATACCGTATTCGAAGACTCTGATTATAGCGAATCTCTTCTCCAACAAAGACATAATGATGAACTAGCTAACAAACTTGGAAACTTAGTCTCTCGTGTCTCCGCGCTAGCAGAAAAATACGGAATTGAAAAACCTGTGAGTTCAAAGTTAAATTCATCTCCCGTTCTAAAATCCGTAACAAAGCACTTAGAAAATTATGAAACAGATCGTGCTCTCAACGAAATTTTCGCTTTCATTGATAAAACAAATGAATACATTCAAAAGAAAAAACCCTGGGAAACAAAGTCTCAAACAGTCTTATACGAATTAGCAAACGCAATAAAAGATGCCACAATTCTCCTTTCTCCTTTCCTCCCTGAAACAAGCGAAAAGATAGCAAAGATATTCAACTTTTCTCTGACTCTCAAAGATCTAAAAGCCCCGTTAAAAGTCAGCAAAATTAAAAAATCCCCAATTCTTTTCGAGAAGATAAAATGAAACAACAATCTATCTAGCCAAACAATCTATCCCAGAAACCATCATAAGGATCCTTATAATTATCTTTTCCAATAATCTTTGCAGCAATTTTTCTATAAGCTTTTGCCGCTTTACACTTTGGATGAGTATGTACCAAAGCATCCTTCATTATCACACTTTGCCTAATATTGCCATCTTCTGGAATAACTCCAAGAATCGGAAGTTCAAGCATGTCAGCAACATTTGCAACTGGCATCTCTCCTTTAGTTCCATTACTCCTTGTAACTATAACTCCTTTTATCTCCTTACCTAACTGCTCAGCAAGTTTACTAGCTTTCAAAGCATCTGTAACAGCAGGTATTTCAGGATTCGTAACAATAATAAGTTCATCTGCAGATTCCATAGAAGCAACAGCTTCATCTCCCAAACCAGCAGCAGAATCATAAATAACAAAATCTGCCATTTTTTTCAATTTTTTTCCAACATCTTTTAGCTTATTATGATTAATAGTTCTAAGTTCCTTAATAGAAAGAGAGCTAGGAACAATCTTTGTTCCAGATCCATGCTCATAAATCGCATCATCTATCTTTGCCTTTCCAGACAAAACATGATTTAAACTAACTGGCACTATCGGAGCTCCTAAATGGAGTCCTACATTTGGAGTTGTTAAATTTGCATCTAAAATTACGACCTCTTTTCCAAAAGCGTTCAACGCCGCTCCGAGATTAATGGCTGTTGTCGTCTTCCCAACCCCTCCTTTTCCTGAAGTTATTGTTATCAATCTTGTCATTCTTTTTAAAATCTATATGTTTAATTTAAAGTAAGAATGACTATTTCAAAGAGCTTATAAACCTTTCTAACAAATTAGAATATTCTTTTAACTTATCTAAATTAACATCAATTTCTTCTCCTTTATAGGTAACTTTTAAATTAACACCTTTCCTAAACTCACTTTCTCTAATTTTATCCAACTTTTCAATATCTCTAAAAAGTTCATATAAATCAAGAGTCTCAGAAATAACTTTATCCTTTTCATAGATTTTCTTTAGCTGAATCAGTTTCGCTCTCGGAGCATCAGGAACAGGCTTCCACTTTTTTTCCTTTTTTGCTTTCTCAACTAGATGATCCATAGCCATTTCGATCATTATCTTCCATCTCAAAAGAAGATTAATAATAACATCACAAGTCTTAGTATACTTTAAAGATACGTAAAGTAAATGATCGGCACTAATCTTCTCCTTAATTATTCTTTCCATTCAAAAATGCACCCCATACGGAGAAAGTTAACAAGGCCAAACTTATTTAAATACCTTTCTAAAAAATTTCCTTAAAATTCCTGTTAGCATTTTCCAGTAGTTTTCTACTTATTTCAAGAAAACTCTTTAATTTAACTACATCCAACTCAATTTTTCCCAAATCATCATCAATTATATATGACTTCCCTTTCCCGGAAAACTCCACACTTGCTTCTTTATGTTTTTTCCCAAAAAATATAATCTCTTTAATAATCTCTCTTTCCTCCGCCCCAAGTCCATATCTTCCCCCACATTTCTTAAAAAACATCTCTAAATTCCTTTTACTATCTTTACTAAGTTCAATCCTTTTATACAAATATTCAAATCTTAAAACAGTGCTTATCGTTTTAACAACACTCTCATAAAGATTCTCCAAAGCCCTTAAAAGAAGCTTATCATCCTTAACAACAGGATATGTAACATAAGTTAAATGATCTCCGCTCTGCCAAGCCTTCTCTGCTTCAATCAGACTGTCAATAAACTCTTTATGAATGTTTTCTACCATACATTTCAGAGGTAAAAGAAATTAATATATCTGTCTATGAAAGCTTAACAATCGCTTGAGCAATATCTCCTTCACTTTCTTCTAAAGCCTTCTTAGCCTCATTCTCACTCTTTCCTGTCTTCTCCGCAACCATCTTAACATCATCCTCATTTAAACCCGCTTCTCCCTCACCTATATCTCCAGTAACTTGAAAACTCTCATTCCCTTGCATGCTTATCCTTACAACTTGAGCATTTTCAACTGTTATTTTACTCCCATCTTTCTTAAAAATTTCAACTCTGTCAGCATCAATTTCATCTTGATCAATGCCCATTTGCTTCATCATTCCAGCCATTTTCTTAGGATTCATTCCTCCAAGTCCAGGTATCATACATCAGCTCAGAAATAGTATTTTATATAGTTTTCTAATCAGAAATATAAAACTCTTTCTTTGGATAATTCTTCAATATCTTCGCACTGGGAAAATACATTGGTTCTGGTAGCTCTTCAAGAGAAAAACCATTTCCATTCAGTAATCTCATCAGGCTCCTTAACTTCCGCTTTGCCTTCAAATTCCTTGCAAAGTAGACCTATTGTAATAAAATGAACTTCTTCAACTTGATCACTATTAATGGCAATAGCTTCGCTCTTCCCTAAATCAATTCCTGTCTCTTCCATAACTTCTCTCTTTGCTCCCTCTTCAAAACTTTCTCCAAAATGCAACTTTCCCCCAGGCATTGTCCAAGTCCCAGCTCCAGCAAGTAAACTATCTGCTTTCTCAGAATCTTCATGTCTCTTTCCCAACAAAACATTTCCTTCAGAATTAAGTATCATAACACCAAATCCAACACCTATTTTTTTTCTCCTCCTCCATATCATCCAAACCAGTCAGAACTATTTAATATTTATTATTCTAACAAACTAAGAATCAATCCATGAGGAGAGATAGGAACACTTCCTATAGTGTCCACAGGAACAATATTGGCAGGAAAAATAACTTTTAATAATAACACAAGAATTACTATTAAAACAACAAATACAATTACAGCCACAGGAGACATCATAAATCTACTATTATATTCCTCATCATATCTCATAAGCCCGCCAAATGCTCCGGGCATCTGAATCTTATTATCTTTCGCCATAACTATTCTTCAAAAAACAACCTTATAAATGTTACCTCAAAGCTCTTTAATCCTGTCTAAAATCTTATTCTTCTCCGTTCTATTAGTATAAGTTTGCCCAAAACGCACAAGTGTCCAATTTAACTTCCCCCACAACCTCTCCGGAAAAATACCCTTTAGATCTTTCTCAACCTCTTCTTGCTTCTTTCCCTTCGTCCATCCAAGATAATGACTAATATAATCAACATGAGTATCGATTCCAATTGTCATCTCTCCCTTCGCAGCCAAGAATACATTTGCTGTCTTTCTCCCAACTCCAGGCAATTCCACAAGTTTATCAAAATCATGAGGCACCTTACCATCATAGTCCTTAAGAAGTTTCTCAACAAGAGCCTTCACATATCTTGCTTTATTCAAATAAAAATTAACCCCACTTATACCTTCAGCAACTTCCTTCTCCGAAGCTTTAGCTAGCTTTTCCACAGAATCATATTTCTCAAACAACTTTTCAGCAATAGGAATCGTTGTCTTATCCATTGTCCTTGCAGAAAGCAGGACAGCAATCAAAATTTTCCAATCTTCATCCCATTCATCAGCAGCTAACCTCTTATCTTTTCCCAACTTTTCCAATTCTTCTAACTGCTTCAACGCTTTTTCCTTGTCGAATGTCATAAAAATCCTAAAACCCTAAACTTTTTAACCCCTTTGCTCTATCTTCCTATATGTCTAAACCAGAAAGAAAGAAACCACAAATAGACATTCATGAAATTGAATCTCGTTGGTTGTCCTATTGGGAAAAGGGAAAAACATACTCTTTTGATCCTAAAAGCAAAAAGAAAACATATTCCATAGATACACCTCCCCCATACATATCAGGACAAATGCATATAGGACACGCATTCTCTTATTCACAAGAAGATTTCATAGCAAGATACAAAAGAATGGCTGGATTCAACGTTTTCTACCCTTTCGGAACAGATGATAATGGCCTTCCAACAGAAAGATGGATAGAAAAAACAAAAGGAATCAAAAGTAAAGACATGTCAAGAAATGAATTCATAAAAATAGGCCTTGCCTTATTAAAAGAAAAAACTCCTGAACTAATTCAAGACTGGAAGAATATTGGGATTTCCGCAGATTACAACGTGTCTTACTCAACAATTGATGATAACACAAGAAAAATATCTCAAAAATCATTCCTCGACTTATATGCCTCCAAGTTAATATACAAAGAAAACTTTCCAACTATTTATTGCCCTGAGTGTCAAACACCCGTTGCACAAGCAGAATTAGAAGATAAATCTCTCTCCTCACAATTTTCCACATTAAAATTCAAATCTTCAGGAAAAAATCTTCCTATTGCTACAACACGCCCTGAACTTCTTGGAGCTTGTGTTGCAGTATTCGTAAATCCAAAAGACAAAAGATACAAAGAATTTATAGGCAAAAAAGCTACTGTCCCTCTTTTCAAACACTCTGTTCCCATACTAGCAGATGAATCTGCAGAAATTGAAAAAGGAACAGGTGTCTTAATGGTCTGTTCTTATGGAGATAAATACGACGTAGACGCAATCAACAGACATAAACTAACTCCTAAAGTCGTCTTCAATCTAGATGGAACTCTAAACTCAAAGGAGTATAAAGGATTAACAATCAAACAAGCACGCTCTAAGATATTAGAAGACCTTGAATCCAAAAAACTCATAATAGAACAAAAACCCATCAATCACGTTGTAAATGTACATGATAAATGTGGAACTGAAATCGAATTCTTGCCAACGGAACAATGGTTCATCAAAATCCTTGATAAAAAGACAAAATTAATTGCTCAAGGAAAGAAAGTTACATGGCATCCTCAACATATGTTTAAGCGTTACGAAAATTGGATTAAAGGTCTTGAATGGGATTGGTCTATTTCTCGTGAAAGACACTTTGGAATTCCAATTCCTGTATGGGAATGTCCCAAATGTAACCTCGTAATCCCAGCTAAGCTTTCTGAACTCCCTATAGATCCAACAGAAACTCCCAAGAAATGTTCAAAATGTAACTGTCAAGCTATAGGAGATACAAAAGTTCTTGATACATGGGCAACTTCTTCATTAACACCACAAATAGCAGCATCTCTCATAAAAAGCAAAATAAAAATTCCTTATTCCTTACGCCCCCAAGGACACGACATAATTAGAACATGGGCATTTTATACAATTGTGAAATCTCTTTATCATGAAAATCAAATTCCTTGGCAAGATATCATAGTCTCTGGATTTGTAACTCTTGGCGGAAAAGCAATGTCTAAATCAAAAGGAACAGGAATTTCTCCAAGATCTGTTATGGCTGAATATGGTTCAGATGCTCTAAGATTCTGGGCAGCATCTTCTAAATTAGGAGAAGATCTCGATTACAATGAAGCAGATTTAATAGCAGGAAAGAAATTCATAACTAAAATCCTAAATGCATCCAATTTTGTGTTCATGAATCTTAAATATCAAAGTAAGATGCCAAAGCTAATTGAAACAGATCGTATCTTTCTCTCTCAGTTAAATAAACTAATTTCTTCCTGTACCGAAGCTTTCAATGAATACAATTACTCAAAAGCAAAACTTGAAACGGAAAAATTCTTCTGGCAGGTTTTCGCAGATTACTATTTAGAAATCGTAAAGAATCGTGTTTATCAAGGTTCTGATGAAGAAAAGGCATCTGCATTCTATACGCTATACCATTCTCTGCTAACAATCCTTAAACTTTCTGCTCCAATAACTCCATTCATAACAGAAGAAATCTATCAAAATCATTTTAAATCTTTTGAGTCCGTTGATTCCATACACATATCAGACTGGCCAAAACCAATTCCCATAGCAACACACAGACATGATGACAAAATCTGGGAGAAAATGACTGAAATAATTTACAAAGTTCGTCAAGCGAAATCCATGGCAAAACAGCCAATGAACGTTCCCATCTCTCTCTCATTAATAAAATCAGAACAATCTCTCCTTTCCGGTGTTCTGCCCGATTTAAGAGCTGTTACAACAGCAAAAGAACTAGAAACCAGAAAACTTTCAATTAAGTTTTTGTGACATAACTTGATTAACTTTATAATCTCCCTAAATTTATCTATAATATATAAAAATGGTTGAAATAACAGACGAACAAAAAGCCGAACTTGAAGAACTAGTTGAAACTCTCTCAGCAATCCGAGGCAGACATACAGAATTAGTAACTGTCCTAATTCCAGCTGGACAAAACATTAACTTAGTTTCAAAGCAATTAGAAGGAGAAAAGTCAACGGCTAACAACATCAAAAGCAAGCATACACGAAATGCAGTAATTTCAGCAATTGAAATGATTATTCGTAAGATAAAGGAATATCAAAAAACCCCTGAAAATGGTATCGCTCTGTTCGCAGGAAATGTCTCAGATAAAGAAGGTGTCTCCGATGTACAAATCTGGGCTTATGAACCTCCTAAACCTTTAAACGTGAGAACATACAGATGTGATCAAGTCTTCGTCCTAGATCCCTTAAAAGAAATACTTGAAGTTTCAGAAGTCTTTGGCCTTCTCGCAATAGATAGACAAGAAGCCACAATCGGTGTTCTTGAAGGAAAACAAATCAAAGTAATAAGGAAACTTACTTCCGGAGTCCCTGGAAAAACTCGTGCTGGGGGTCAGAGCAGTCAAAGATTTGAACGAATCACAGAAGGATTAGCAAAAGAATTCTTCAGGCGTGTTGCTGAAGCAATGAAAGAAATCTTCTTTGAAATGCCAAAACTAAAGGGAATTCTAATTGGCGGCCCAATACCTACAAAAGAAGACTTTCTTGACGAAGGACAACTAGCAACAAAACTCAAAGAAAAAGTAATTTCCATTAAAGACATTGGCTACGTAGACGAACACGGTCTCGAACTATTAGTAGAAGCTTCAGAAGAAGACATAGCTCAACAAGAACTAATTAAGGAGAAAAAGATTCTAGAAAGATTCTTTGAAACATTAGGGAAAAAATCTTCTCATGCATCCTATGGAATAGAGAAAGTCGCATTTGCTCTACAAAGAGGAGCCGTAGAAACCCTTCTCCTAACAAAGAAATTCCTAAAAACAGAAATTGACAAAACAAAAGAATTCGAAGAATCGGCTAAGAACATCGGCTCTGAAGTAGTCATAATAAGCGATGAAGAAAACCAAGACGCCCAACAATTCCAAAATCTCACAAAGGGTGTTGGTGCTATTTTACGTTTCCAAATAGAATAACTACTCAATCTCAATAATCTCTTTCCCTGTAAACTTCTCAATAACATCAATTTCATCATCCCTAATAACTCCCCCTTCGTAAACTGTGACAGCATAAACCCAAGAATCAGAAAAAGTCCCACCAAGTCCAAATCTAACAGACACAGCCTCTTCTAAAGTTCTATTAGAATGTCCCCTTACCAATTCTTTATCCCCCTCAAAAAACTTGGCCTCTCAAAAATTAACTTCCTAACATCATCAAAATCTATCTGTCTCCCAGAAACCACATACAATTCATGTCCACATTCATGATCTCCTACATCAAGAAGATAAAACAATCTTTGACTTTCTCCCATTAAAAAACGACTATCCCATCATTTAAATATTAATCGCCCCCCAAAAAGAGTACTACATCTCTAAATACCCTCTCTTTATTACAACAAACCATATAAATCAAACATCATTTTATCATACTATGGAAAAAAAGAGGCAAGAAGACTTACTGATTGAAGCGAAAAATTTCCTTGCAGCATACAAAAAAGAGATTGGAGAGTCTGTCAGAGAAGGTAACAATGTCGTTCACGTTAATTTCCCAAGAATAGCTCAATTCTCTCCAACTTTATCAGAAACAATATTAGAATCGCCCGAAGAAGCAATATCCTTAATTGAATCTGCTCTAGAAGAATCAGGTCTAGTAAAAGCCCCAAGACTAAGAATGCTTGGACTCCCAGAAACCTCAGAAACAAAAATCAGAGATATCAGATCCAAACATCTTGATCAAATTCTAACAGTGGAAGGAATTGTTCGTCAAGCATCTGAAGTTCGTCCTCAAGTAGCAAATGCTAAGTTTGAATGTCCAAATTGTGGAGCAGTATTATCTGTTCTTCAAGTAGATAGAAAATTTAGAGAACCTAACAGATGCTCCTGCCAATGGAAAGGTCCCTTTAAAATAATATCAAAAGAAATGGTTGACGTTCAACGTCTTGTAGTTGAAGAGAGCCCAGACGCTTTAGAAGGAGGCCAACAACCAAGAAGAATAAACATTTTCCTAAAAGAAGATCTAGTTGATCCTAAAATGGAAGAAAGAACAACTCCAGGAAGCAAATTAAAAATACATGGAATCTTAAAAGAAGTCCCGGTTCCCCTTCCCTCAGGAATTTCTACAAGATATGATATAGCAGTTGAAGCAAATAATCTCGTTCCCTTAGAAGAATCCTTTGAAGACCTAAATATTTCCGAAGAAGAAATGAAACAGATCTTAGAAATAGCAGCAGATCAAAATCTACTCAAGAAACTCTCCCAATCTATATCTCCTTCAATCTATGGATTTGAGAGAATAAAAGAATCAATCTTGTTGCAAATGTTTGGAGGAGTAAAGAAAAAGAAATCTGATGGGGGAAATACAAGAGGAGATATACATATTCTTCTTGTGGGTGATCCAGGGGTAGCTAAATCAGTAATTCTAAAATTCACATCAACAATTGCTCCAAAAGGACGTTACGTCTCTGGAAAAGCAGCAACTGCAGCAGGCCTTACTGCAGCAGTAGTTAAAGACGAATTTCTGCGAGGATGGTCTCTAGAAGCAGGGGCAATGGTATTATCCAACAAAGGAACTGTATGTATAGATGAAATAGAAAAAATGGATGAGCATGACCGTTCTACGATGCATGAAGCAATGGAACAACAATCTGTAACAATTTCAAAAGCAAACATCCATGCTACTCTCCGTGCAGAAACAACAGTCTTAGCAGCAGGAAACCCTAAACTCGGTCGTTTCGATCCCTACACACCAATCCCACAACAAATAGACATCTCCCCTGCATTACTCTCCCGATTCGATGTAATCTTCGTTATCCGTGACTTACCAAACAAAGTACAAGACGAAGCAATCGCGACTCATGTCCTTGAAGAACATCAACAAGAAGTAATCAGAGATATAGTAGATCCAAAAATACTAAGAAAATACATTGCATATGCAAAACAAAAGATAAAACCAAAACTATCTGACGAAGCGGTAAAAGAAATTAAAAGCTTTTACATAAAATTAAGAAATCAATCAGTTTCATCTGATAGCACAATAAAACCAATTCCAATCACAGCAAGACAACTTGAAGGAATAATAAGACTAAGTGAAGCCCATGCAAAACTCCGCCTTTCTGACGAAGTAACAAAAGAGGACGCAATAAAAGCAATAGAATTATTGAAAGTATCCCTAATGCAAGTTGGTTATGACGAAGAAACACAAACATTTGATATTGACAAAATGACTACTGGAATTACATCATCAAAAAGAGGAAAAATTCTTCTTGTAAAAGAAACTCTAACACAATTAGAATCAAGATTAGGAAAATTAATTCCAGAAGAAGAACTAAAAAAAGCCATAGAAGATAAGATTTCTGAAACAGAATTAGAAGAAGCTCTTCTTCAACTCTCCAAATCAGGAGAAATTTTCAGACCAAGAAAGGGACACATTCAAAAAACCTAAACAACAGAACAACAATATATAAAAAACCTTAAAAACAAACATAAAAATGAAAGAAAAAGAAGTGCAGACACCAGAACAAACACCAACACCGACACAAACGCCAGCAGTTGATAACATAGGCTCTGAAACTCAATACAAAAGAAACATTGCATGTAAACTTCGCATAGGAAAAGTTCTTTCAGGCACTCCTAAAATAGAAAATGAACGCCTTAAATCTTTAGAAACTGAAGGAAAATCTGTTGTTCGAGTAAATATAATCGCAAACATAATCGACAAATACATCCAAGAAGGAGAGAAAAAATTTGCCTCTATAACACTAGACGATGCAACAGGCCAAATTAAAGCAAAAGTATTCGGTGATGATATCGCTCTTTTCTCTGAGCTAAACCAAGGAGATACAATTCTCTGTATTGGCTTATTAAGAACATGGAACAATGAAATTTACATAACTCCTGAAATTCTAAAACCTCTTTCTCCTCAATACCTTCTAATAAGAAAACTTGAAACAGACCTTTCTGCCCCAAAGGCTCTAGCCCCTGAAAAAACAGCAGAACTAAAAGATAAAATTCTAAATATGATCAAATCTGCCGAATCAGAAGAAGGAATTTTCATAGACAAAATTATAATGGACACGCATGAACCTCCAGAAATAATTAACGGAGAAATCAAAAAGCTCTTAGAAAACGGCCTGATTTATGAGCCCCGCCCAGGAAAATTACGCTATCTCGGATAATCACTTCTTCCCAAAACCAAAACCTTTCCAAAACCTACTAATCCCATTCTTCTTTGGACTATTCATCTTAACAGCGAACCAAATCAAAACTATGAGAATAATGAACAGCAAAACAAATCTCCACATTTCTCCAAAGTTTCTCCAATTAATAACTCCTCCATAAAAGAAAGCCCAGATTCCAGAGCCTATAAGTGCACTTCCAACAGGCTCAATACTCAATATTGTATATCCAATTATAATCGCGATAATTCCAACAATTATACTTATCAAAAAGACAGTCCAAGAATGCTTATCTCTTGCATCATCATATTTTTCCTGACACTCAGAATGATAATCACAATGCCCTGTTTCCACAACTTGTCCTTCCAATACTCTCTTTGGAGTCCTAGAATCTTCATATGTATTCCACTTAGCTCCTTCGGTAGCCTCACACTGTTCCTGCGTTACTGGCGCAAAATCTCCTTGAGAATCCAGAGTCTGCGGAACAATAACCTCTTCACAAAACTCATCCCATTCAGGAGTATCATAAAATGCTTCAATACCATATCCTAAAGCCAAAGCAAATACTACAATAATTCCAATTCCTAAAGCAAGATTCTTTAAATTCATAATAATATATACTAAGGAATCTTTATAAACCTTGTTTTACCTTCAAGAAATATGGAAGCCTATGAAAATCTTTTAGACAAAGCATACAAGAAAGTAAAAGTTGTTTCTTCTAGCTCTGACAGGTTTGAAATACCTAAAGTTAAAGGGCAAGTTCAAGGAAAAAACACAATAATCACAAACTTTGCAGAAATTGCATCCTCTCTCAGAAGGCCTCCAGAACACATTGCCAAATTCCTTCAAAAAGAACTTGCTGCCGCTGGAAAACTTGATTCAGGCCGGCTCATATTAAACACGAAACTAAACTCTGCAAAAGTAAATGAAAAATTCGAATTATATACAAAACTATTCGTTCTTTGCCCTGTTTGTGGCAAACCAGATTCTGAAGTTGTCTCCGAAAAAGGAATTAAAATCAAACACTGCCTTGCTTGTGGAGCTAAAAACCCAATAAAGTATCACTTCTAATCAAAATCAACATTAGGTTTACATACCTTAACAATATCGCTTTCAAACTTAGAATGATATTTTCTAACCACATCTAACGCCTCCAAATTACCTTCTCTTCTATCTATCTCCTCTTCCAAATCCAAAGTCCTCATAACTTCATAAAATCCAAGCACCCTTGATGATCTATCATGTAATTCAAGTCTTAGCCTCCATGTCTGAGAAACATTTTCCACTACTATCCTTCTCTGTTGTAAACTCATCGCTAAAGCCTCTTCTCTTGAAGGAGTATCTTCATAAACCTCAAGTTTCCGAACAGTCTCATTATAATCTTTAATCAATTCATAAAAAATCTCTTTCAACTCACTAATCGAAACTTCTGGGAAATCTTCACTCATAGTAAGAACTAAAAACTCATATATTTAAAGATATATGAAATGCATCTAAAAATTCATAAATCCTATAGAAATGTAATCTCCCTCGCAGACAAAGAACTAATCGGAAAGAAATTTGAAGAAGGAAAATTCCAACTTAATGTCAGAGAAAATTTTTATTCTGGAGAAGAATTAACTAAAGAAGAAGCTGTCCTCATCCTCAAAAAACAAGTTCATGAAGACGCAACTTTTAATCTAGTCGGCCCAAAAAGCATTTCTACTGCTCTCGAAGCAGGAATAATTACAGAAGAACATATTGGAAAGATTGATAACATCCCTTTCGCCCTTACTCTTCTCTAAGCTATGCCTGCAAAAGGAACTTGATCAATTCTAAAAGAAGATCCCTTTGCTAATGGTCCTCTAAGCTCGAAACGTAAAATTTTCTGAGGAGTCTCAATTCTATATTCTGGTCCATCAACTCTAGTAATTGCCATATCATCAAACAAATATCTTTTTCCAATCTCAAGCTGATCTCCTCGATTTAATACTTCCTTTAACCCCTTATATGCTGTCTGAGCAATCCAAGCAGCTCTACCATGTAGCTTAGGCATTTTATTTTACTACTCTAAAAAAATAAATTTTTGTATTTCTCATTAAAAACAACACTTTTTAAAGGTTTACATTACTCTTAATTCCAGAGAAGTTATCAAGAAACCGTTAGGTGTCTTTAAATGGAAACAATATACTTTCAAAACACAACTGAATTAAAAAAGAATCTCGCAAAACTAGAGAAGTCTCTGAATATAAAGATAGAACTAAAAGGAAGACAAGCCACCCTGTCTGGCTCAGGATTAGAAGAATATGAAGCACAGATCGTCTTAGAAGCTATGGCTTTCGGCTTCTCAACAACAAAAGCTCTTCTATTAAAAAATCCAGATTTTATTTTCAGAAAAATTCACATAAGAGATCACACAAGAAAAAAGAGTTTAAAGGAAGTTAAAGCAAGAATAATAGGAACAAAGGGTAAAACTCTCAGAACTCTTGAGAACGTTTCCGATGCTCACCTAATTCTAAAGGACAATGAAGTTGGAATAATAGCTCAAGCAGAATCAATACCTGAAATAACAACAGCTCTCACAAATCTAATTAGAGGAACTAAACAATCAAACGTGTACCATTATCTTGAGAAAGTAAACAAGACCAAAAAAGAAGAAGGGCTGGGCATTAAATAAAAAATAAATTGGAAGAGATTATCTTCTCTTCTTTTTTGCAGCCTTTTTCTTTGGTGCTTTCTTTTTTGCAGCCTTTTTCTTCACTGCTTTCTTCTTCACTGCTTTCTTCTTCACTGCTTTCTTCTTGGTTGCTTTTTTCTTTGTTGCTTTCTTTGCTTTTTTCTTTGCCATTTTTTTTAGTTTCACCTCTTATGGTTTCTAAATTAACTAACACATTTTTGTTTATAAACTTATCGTAGAGAAAAAAAGATTTCAAGAAAGAATAGAAAATCTAAAAAAATAAAACAATTTTTCCCGTCGACAAAATTAAAAAATAAAATAAAATAAAAGTTCGTAACAAAAAATATTTTCAAAAATCAAAAAAATAGAAAATATTTTCAAAAAGAAGATTAATAAAAATTTACAAAATCAAAAATAAAATCTCCAAATTAGACGCACAAGAAGATTTAAATAAGGTTTTTATTTTCCCTCTTTAAGACCCTGTAGCTTAACTGGTTGAGCGTGCGGCTGTTAACCGCAAGGTCGGAGGTTCGAGTCCTCCCAGGGTCGTTCTCATCCCAAGAAAAATATTCCAAGCACTATCAAAATCAGAATAATAACAATCCAGATAATAATTTTATTTCTCTTCTCCTTCCTTCTCCTTTCCGCTGCTCGATTATAAGCATCTTTTATATCCTTCTTCTTATCATCATCTAATTCTTGCTTTCCTAATCTAGAATAATCAAAACTCATCAATCCTCCAGTATTAACTCTCTCAGCCATTTTATTCTCATTATAACTTAGATACAAAACATTAAAAACATTTCTCAATCACTGTTAATATGCAAAACTCCAAACCTACAAAGAAAACAGTTGTCTTAGGAATGTCAGGCGGCGTCGATTCCAGCGTAGCAGCCCTTCTTCTTAAAAAACAAGGATACAAAGTTGTAGGTATCTTCTTAAGAAATTATCCAGACACAGAGCCCTATCTCGATTCAATCTGTCCATTCAAAGGAGATAAAGAAATTGCAGAACGTGTCTGTCAAAAACTCAATATCCCCTTCAGAGTCATAGATTACAGAAAACAATATCTAAAAGATGTAATTGAGCCCATGTTCAAATCTTATGAATCTGGCCTTACACCAAATCCAGATGTCTGCTGCAACAATTTAATAAAATTTCCAGCACTATGGAAATTCGCAAAATCAATCTCTGCAGACTTCATAGCGACAGGCCATTACGCCCAAGTCAAAAAAACTTCTAAAGGATTTCAACTCCTTTCCGGAAAAGACAAAACAAAAGATCAATCCTATTTCCTTCATGAACTAACACAATCTGACCTTTCTCATACAATCTTCCCTCTTGGAGAGCTAACAAAATCCCAAGTTAGAAAAATAGCAAAATCTCATAAACTCAAAAACTGGAATAAGCAAGGATCTCGTGGAGTCTGCTTTATAGGAGATCTTGACTTCAAATCTTTCCTAAAGAAAAAAATAAAAAAATCTTTAGGAGTAGTATTAACACCGGAAGGAGAAACAATAGGATCCCATCCAGGAGCGTTTTATTTCACAATAGGAGAACGTGTTCGTCCAAATAAAGGAATAGAAATAAATGATAAATATAGAAATTCAATAGACAATAAAAAACTCTATATTGCTAAGAAAAAAGGAAACACATTAATAGTTGTCCCTGAAAAATCTCCGTTACTTTTAACAAAAAAAGTATTTATAAAAAATTTAAAACCTATCAACAAAAAAAACTTTTCAAAAACAGGATTAAGAGCAAGAATTAGACACTTAGGATCTCTAATTCCTGGAAAACTAAAAAAAGAAAAATCCAAGTACACATTTACTTTCAACAAAGGAATAAAAGAAGTTGCTAGCGGACAATCAATAGTTCTCTACAAAGGAAAGATTCTCATTGCTGCGGGCATTATAAAAACTCAATAAGAAACTTTTTATATCACTCAATACTTCTCTAAATATGGATATTGACAAAGTTATAGAAAAAAGAATATCTATTCGTGGATTCAAGAAGAAAAAGGTCCCATTTGGAAAAGTCTTAGATGCGATTTCCTCAGCATTACAAGGTCCATTCGCGGGAAATTTCAACAATCTAAAATTCTTAATCATTGAATCTCCTGATACCATAAAACAAATATCGAAAAACTGTCAACAGACATGGATCTCCGAATCCCCTTTAATAATTCTAGTATGTACTGATGATTCTCATTTAGAAAGAATTTATGGAGAACGCGGCCGTGTATATTCCAGACAACAGGCAGGAGCTGCAATCTCAACATTACAATTAAAACTTACAGATCTAAATATTGATTCCTGTTGGGTTGGTTCTTACTCAGATGATTTATTAAAACAAGTATTAGAAATTCCTCAACATATTCAAATAGAAGCAGTAATTCCAGCAGGTTATTCTTCAAAAGAAAGAACTAAACCAAAGAAAAAAGAATTAGAAACAGTTCTCTACTGGGAAACTTGGGAAAATGATAAGCGTCCAGCAATTTTTAAGGAAACCCCTGAAGAAAAAGCTTTACGTAGTGAATAAAAAATAAGAAGAGGATAAAGAATTAAATCCCCAAAAAAATTATCTAAAGACTTCTATGCCCAAATCGGACATTTCTGACTTAGCTTGCTCTTCCTCGTGTAAGGCACCTCTTCCAAGAATGTAAGGACTCTGTACTCCGGTCATAATTGTAATAACTCTAACTTTATTCGCAAAGTCTTTGTTAATCCTAGCTCCAATTATAACTTGTGCATCTGGGCTCAAGTTCTCAGTAACAAGTTCTCCAACTCCTGAAAACTCTTCTAGTTTAAAGTCCTGTCCACATGTGATATGTATCAAAGCTCCTGTCGCACCCTTATAATCAACATCTAGTAAAGGGTGTGTCAAAGCCTGTCTCACAGCTTCAGCAACTCTATCTGTTGTATCTGCCTCTCCTACACCAATAACAGCAACTTCCCCGTTCTTCATTATCGCAGAAACATCAGCATAGTCTAAGTTGATCAATGAAGGCAAAGTAATAGTTTCCACTATACCTTTAATCATTGTACTTACCAGCTCATTAGCAACTGCGAAAGCTTGTTCCATAGGAAGATTTCCAGCTATATCAACAAGTCTATTATTATCAATTATAATAGCCGTATCCACAACTTCTGTTAATTCTTGCAAACCAAATTCAGCTTTATCTTGTCTTGCTTTCTCACAATCAAACGGCATTGTAGCAACTGCAATAACAATTGCTCCTGACTCTTTAGCCAATTGAGCAACAACGGGAGCGGCCCCTGTTCCAGTTCCTCCTCCAAGCCCAACATTAACAAACACCATATCAGCACTGCTTGTTGATTTCTTAAGCTCAGTAAGAGATTCCTTAGCAGCCTCTCTTCCAACTTGAGGTCTACCTCCTGCACCCAATCCTCTTGTTAGTTCTTTTCCAATAAGAATTTTCTCGTCAGCCTTTGTAATAC
This sequence comes from Candidatus Pacearchaeota archaeon, assembly GCA_002688015.1. GTDB lineage: Archaea > Nanobdellota > Nanobdellia > Pacearchaeales > GW2011-AR1 > ARS1309. The sequence goes on along the minus strand of NZBT01000006.1, from coordinate 35,684 downwards.
TTAAATGCAAAGCATCTGTATTAACTCCATAGATTGCTGCTCCGGTAATTCCTTTATTAAAAAGCCACGTAACTGCATTACATCCTGCACCTCCAACACCAAAAACTTTAATGTTAGCCTTTCCAGCTTTCAATTCATCAAAGTTTATACTGTGAGTAGCGACATTATCGATTGCCTCTTTTGCAAAATCTAAAACCATAAATTTTTTTTATCCTCCTTTCAGCTGTTAAAACAAACATCCATGGAAAAACCTATCTTTTCCCATTTAAATATTTGACTATGGTCCAAAACAACGTTCTAGTTAAGACATCGCGAACGTTTTACCAACCAAAAGTGGGAAAACTATCGTAGCATCAGCAAAAACTTTCACTTCTTCAGTATTAGCATTCAATTTCCCCCAGCTCTTCGCTTCCTCAGGCATTGCTCCGGAATCAGAGCCATCAAACTCCTGAGCTGTATTAATATACACCGCATAATCAGCTCCATTCCTCAACATGTTTGCATTTAATATTGCATGCTTAACACTCCCTGCTCCTAAAATTATTGCTCCTGATTTCTTCAATCCAATTGTCAGATCATTAAACATCTTTATGTCTTCACTTATATCAATCTTAAACCCTTGTCTCCGAAATTTAAAGAAATAAACATCATCTCCTAACGCACCATCTAACACTGCAGGACTATAAACTGGAATTTTATTCTTCCAAGCCCAATAATATATGCTCCTCTCATCTCCAATCTTTTCCCCCATTTTCCAAATCAACTCATATCCACTAATCACCTTCCCTGTCTTTTCCTGCTCCTTCCAAACTTCCTCAAGCAACTCTCCCATAAAAGCTTCAAATTTAATATATCTCTCATTAGGAACAAATAAATTTCCAGTTCTATTAATTCCTCTCTTCCTCAACTCAGCCCCATCGGCACGAAAATCCCCAATTACAAAATCTCCCATACACTTTATGATATCTTCTTCAATCCCTCCAGCAGTCGTAACAAGAGCATCAACTTTTTTGTTCTGTACCAAAAAACGAATAATATCTCTATTCCCACTTGAAACCATATTGCTTGTATATCCTAAAAATATGAATGCCTCATTCTTAATCATATTATTAACAATCTTTATCGCCTTTCCCAAATGATTTGCTTGGAAGCCAGTACTTTCAAAACTGTCCACAATTCCCTCAAAATCATTTCCCTTGGAAAAATCATATCCCTCTACTTTAATTCCCTCAGGCTCCTCGCTATCAAAAAGCAAATTCTTTTCAGCAATTTGCTTTTTTTCTTCTTCGCTTAATTCATTAATTTTATTTTCATCAACCATTGTAAAATTTAAAGAAGCTAGAGCTAACTATTTTAAAGAATTCACAAATTAACTATGTGCTCTAACTGAATCCATAATAAAAGAATAAAATATTACTTTATAAGTTTAACTAATTGATCTCTTCCTCTGGCAACTCTTTCAATCTTTTTAAGAATTCTTCTTTATCCTCAATCCTCACATGCCCACCCCCAGCAGGAACATGACCGCCCCCATCACCACCTTCTAAACCTTTAGTCAATTTTTTCAACAACAAATCCATATTCTCTTTCTTATCCTGTCTTCTAGCAGAAAAATTATAAGTCTTTTCTTTATTTCTAGAAACAAGAAGAGTTTTAGTCCAATATTTTACACTTAACAAGGTAGATAATATGCTCCCAACTTCAAACCTCGGCTCAAACTCCCAAAGTATTCTTCCGTTTATCTCTTCCCTTTCTTTTTCAAATCTCTCCAAAGAATCATTTATGTAATTTTGAACTTCTAAAACATGCTTCTCAAGCTCACCCAAACCATTCCAACTACCTTCTTCAATCTTCTCAAAAACATTATTTAAATCTGACTTAAAATAAACAATGGCCAAACTCAAATCCCACTGAACATCCCAAAACTTGCTCTTCTTAATATCATCTTTTCTTTCTCCATAGAATTCTTCACCATACTTTTCATAAACTTTTTTCATCCACTCTTGATTTTCAAAATACATCCAATCAGAAATACAAGCCGAAACAACAAGCCAATCCCATTTTTCCAAACTCTGTATTTTAGAAAACAGATAATAACAAAGATAAGTAGCACAATATCCTTCAGAGTTCAAAAACACCATTCTATCAGAATTCCAATCTTCTGTAATCTGATGATGATCTATTATACAAACTTCTGCAATCTTCTCTAATTCTTTAATAAACTCAGGAAATTTTATATACAAATCTAAAACAAAGATTTTACTCACTTTTTTCTCTTTCAATTCATTTACAAGATCAAGAGTCAAATCAGTATATCCTACAAATTTTATAACATCTGCATTCAAAACTTCGTTAGCTACTTTTGCAGCACCAATCCCATCTAAATCTGTATGACTAACAATCGCAACTTTATCTTTCTCATTCAAACTTCCAACAAAGTCATGAAATCTCTTCTCAGTCCCTACAATAAAATCAATCTTAGGTATTTCAATTTCCATTACCAAGGATAAAGAACATTCCTTTTTAACATTAACTAACACACCTCACAACCTTTCCCAAACTAACATTTTTTCCCCCCAACTCAGACTTCAAATCTCCAGGAATTTTATTCCTCAATGGCTTTGGTAGAACATTTAACAAACAACACTTACTCGTCCCATATTCATCATATTTTTCAACCAACCTTGCCCTCAGCCCCATATTAAAATCGTATATCACTCCTGCAAAATCAAATCTATTTTGATACAACACCGTCGGTCTCATTAGCATAGTCATTGCCTGAGGCCCTAGATAAATTTCATTTTTATCTTCAAAATAAGGATATATCTCATGAACTCTCCCATTTTCAATTTCCTCCCCCCCATAAAACTCCAACTTAGTCCCGTAAGGATTAACCGAAGATTGATTAGTAAAATCTTCCCCATAATCAAATCCAAAAAACTGCCTATTTTGTTTATTTTCGTAACGCTCTTCTCTCACTCCATTATTTGGTATTGATATGATATTATTAAAAGCGGCCTCATCCCAAAAATAAAGCCCCACATCATACTTTTGAATATGCCAAAGTAAACTAAATGTATCAATCTTATCCCCAATAGCAAACGGTAATATTCTATCATTGTCCTCTTGCCTTAGATTATCATACAACTTCTTAAAACTCCTTTTGCCATTCTCTTCTCTCAATCTTGAAAAATTAGTAATTCCAACTAAATCTATATCATCCTCAGAAGACAATCCCTCAGGATTGTCTCTCATATAAGAAACACTGCCTATTAAAAGAACACCCATACAAAAATCTTTTAAATAATCTTCCGCAATAAACTTAGCCCATTGAAATCTTCCATCATATTCTTTTGTTCTGCTTTTTGCCATATTCATAAAATAAAATTATCCTTATTTAATCATTTATCTTCTATATTTTATCAAGAATTTCCGCTTTCAATCCAAGATTCTTACATTCTTCAACAAATTTCCTCGCATCTTCTATTGTTCCTGCCACACCAGCCCCATAATGCATTGGAATACATAAATCAGGACTTATTAAAGAAGCAACTTCAACAGCTTCCTCGGCATCCATAACAAACTTCCCACTCACAGGAAGTAAAGCTACAAAGGTCTTATCATGCTTTCCATGCCCTGTCAATCTCTTCATTTCAGGAATTTGATCAGTATCTCCAGAATGATAGATAACAACATCCTTCATTTTAATCAAATATCCTAACCAACCTTCTTTTTTAGAATGGAAATCTTTATTGACATTATAAGCAGCCATCGCCTCAATCTTCATATTCCCAATTTCAATCTCATCTCCAATCTCAACTATTTCCATATTAATTCCATCTACCTTAGTAATCTTGCTTTGCGAATCAGCAGGAATAACAACAACCGTTCCCTGCTTACTTAATATCTCTATATCTTTAATAGAACAATGATCATAATGGCTATGTGTAATCAAAATAAAATCAACTGGTTCTATCCCTTGACTCACATTATAAGGATCAATAGCTATCCTCTTCCCCACTGTATTTACAATCAAAAAACCAGAATGCCCTAAAAATTCAAGATTCACTCCTTTAATTTCAACCATAATAAATTCAAAAGCCGTCAGAATTTAAACTTATCTGCTCAATCCTTCAATCTCTCTCGCAATACCTAAAAGTTTCCCATCCTCTCCTTTCCCACACATCACTTGAATTCCAACAGGAATCTCTTCTTTTCCCTCTTTTACAAAACCTGCAGGGACACTTATCGCACAAATCCCTGCCAAATTACTCGGACAAGTCAAAGCATCAGCTGCATAAATTTCCTCCAAAGACATTTTCTCTCCTTGCCCAATCTTCCAAGGCAAAACCGGCGTAACAGGACTTACAACACAATCAAATTTCTTGAAAGCTTTCTCAAACTCCAAAGAAATCAAATTCTTAACTCCTAAAGCTTTCCTATAATATTGCCCAGCAAACTCTGCCTTCGAAATCTCACTCCCTCCTAAAATTCTTCTTAATACTTCTTTGCCAGAAACATCCTCAATCTTCTTCCCATACTTTCTCCCATCAAACCTTCTCGTTCCAGAAAAAAATTCAACATAAACCAAAGGATAATACGTTTCAACAGCAAGCTCAATATTTTCAATCTCTATCTCTCCAACATTCCATCCTAACTTTTCCACTATCTCCTTAACCTTAGAATCAATTACCTTCTGGATTTTGCTGTCCGTCCCTCTTAACCTCAATACTCCAATTTTTATTTTCTTCTTCCCATAGTTCTCCATCTTCAATTTCCCAAAGTCCCTTGTGCTTGTATCCCTATCCTCTTTTCCTGCAATGACAGACAGAACATTAGCACAATCCTCAACATTCTTTCCCAAAACTCCAATCTGATCTAAACTCATAGATAAATCAATAAGTCCATACCTAGAAACTGCCCCGTAGCTAGGCTTTACTCCAATAACACCACAATGGCTTGCAGGGGTCCTTATACTTCCTCCTGTATCACTCCCGAGAGAAAGGTCACAAAAACCAGCAGCAACTGCTGCAGCACTTCCACTACTTGATCCTCCCGTAATCCTTCCAGGAGCTGCAGAATTATCAGTAGCTCCAAACGCTGAATTCTCCCCAGAAACACCAGAAGCAAACTCATCACAATTCAACATTCCAATTATAATTCCATCTTCCTCTTTTATCTTTTTAATAACAGTAGCATCGTATGTACTCTTATAATCCTTCAATGTCTCTGATGCACAACTTGCCTTCAAACCAAGAACATTAATGTTACTCTTAACGCCGAAAACTAAACCAAAAAGTTTCCCTTTCTTCTTCTTAGAATCAACCTTTCTAGCCTCCTTCAAAACATCACCATTGAGCTCTAAAAAAGCATTTACCTTTTTGTCTTCTGCTTTAATCCGAGACAAATACCCTTTCACCTTCTCCTCAATTAACTCTTCCTTTCCCATAAATACTTTAGAAAACAACAATTAATAAGTCTTATCTTTTCAAGAAAAATTAAGGTAACTGCCCAGTTCCTAATGTTGGTGTATCTAAACTTCCTTCATCAGCAGTATAATACTCTTTCTCTTCAAATCCAAACATTCCAGCAATTATATTTCCAGGAAATCTCTTCGTTGCAGTATTATAAAATTGTATAGCTTCAATGTATTCTCTTCTTGAATTAGCAACCCTATTCTGCGTCCCACTTAGCTCATCAGTCAAAGCAATATACTGTTTATTTGCTTGTAATACAGGATAATTTTCAGCAACAGCACTAACAAAGGCACTAATCCCATTATTCATTTGTGTTCCAGCCCTATCCTTAGCTAATTGCGTTCCAGCACTTGCCCATGCAGTTCTTGCAGCAGTAACATCCTTAACAAACTCTGTCTCTGCACCTACAGAACTAGAAACAACACTCACAAGATTTGGAATCAAATCTGCTTGTCTTTGATACTGATTCTCAACAGAACTCCATTTAGAATCAACATTCTGCTCTAATGTAATAAAACTATTATATTTTCCAATAAATATCATAAAGAACAACAACACAACTACAACAATCCCAATAATCCACCATTTCTTACTATTTGATTTTGCCATCCTGTTTCTATTCATTCTTATCTTTCACAATTTAAAAACCTGTCTATCTCCTAATTCAATCTCCCTCATCTCCCAGCGCCCCCACCTCCAAAACCGCCGCCTCCGAAGCCACCTCCGCCGAATCCACCACCTCCAAATCCTCCATGACCTCTCGAAGGCATAAAGAACAAAAGCCACCATGGTGTGTTATGATATTTCTTATCTTTCTTACGCCGTTTATAATTATTATAAGAAATAAAGAAGAAAATCAAAATCCAAATCAAAATAGGAAACAAAACACCAATTATTTCTACAGCACTATTTCTTCCAGCTTCTCCAGATAAAATCTCTTCTTTATTTTCAAACATTACTTCACTTACTGCTTTAACAAACCCAACTATTCCTAAACTAACATTCCCAGAATCTCTCAAAGGAACATAATTTTCGTCTAAAAGCCGTCCAATCTTACTATCTGGTAAGATTCCTTCAACTCCATATCCAGAAGCAGCGAATATCTTTCCCAAATCAGAAACATACAACACAACAAACCCATTATCTTTATCTGCCTTTCCAACACCCCATTTCTGTCCTAATTGAATTGCATAATCTCCAATATCTGCTCCATCAATACTCTCAAGTGTAACAACAACAATCTCCGCACTCGTCTCCCTGTCCACATTCTCCAACAACTCAATTAATTCTCCTCTCTCTTCAGCGCTAAACATTCCAGAAAAATCATTAACATACTTATTCTCAGGATTAGGAAACTCAAGCGCATAAACTCCAACAGCTAACAAAACAATTAAACTAAACAAAGCCAATAATCTAAACCTTCTTAATCCCATACAATTATCTACAAAAAACAATTAATAAACTTTCTTAATTAGAATTCTCCAGATACAACAAATTAACTATTTTCCTTTTAAAATTCTATTTTCTTAACTTCAATCTTATTATAAACAATCTCTTCCAACTTGTAAAATTCCAAACTGAGTTCAACATTATCATTAAAATACCTTATTTGAAAGTCCTCATCTTTCTTAGGATCAAAGCACTCTATAGCCATCTCCTTCGTCTTCCCATGATCAATCATAACATAATGGGCATCAATTTCCATTTCAGTCCCATCTATCTTTAACTTATCTCCTTTCTTCAACTTCTCAATATTTTTTCCTTTTACTGTTACCATTTTTTCTTTCCTTCTTACCAACTCTTCTTCTCAGCTACAATCTTTCCCCCTTTAACATTAGGAGCATTATCTAGAAATCTCTTTTTAAAATCTTCGTTTGCTTCCTTTCCTTCTCCCTCTTCACGAAAACCAGATTCTTTCATATCTTTCTCTTCCTTCTCTTTCCCTAAATCAACTTTCTCAAGCTTTTTCGCAAAATTTTCAAGTAAAGCTCTTGCTTCCTCTCTAACCTTCTCTGTATCTTTATCAACCATTTTTTCTTCCTTTTCTTGAAAATGGTTTATTAGAGATTTTCCTAATCTCTTTATCACTTGCCATATTAAAAACAGAAAGAATTCATTTATAAAACTATTCAATCCTAAAATTCAACTACTTTATGTCCTACAACACCTAAATTATAAACTTCTGTCTTTCCAATTTTCTTCTTTCCTTCCCCTTCATGAATATGTCCACAAAATACATACTTTGCCTTTCCTTTCCTTACAAAGTCCAAAATAACCTTACTCCCAGCCCTCTTTCCCCTCCAATGCTTCGGCGCCTGCTTAAATGTAACTTTATCCAAAACTCCATAAGGAGGCTGATGACAAATCAAAATGTCAACATTCCCAAACTTCTTAAGAATCTTTCTCGCTCTAACAGTCTGCTTCCTAGCACTTTGCAATCGGTCATTATAATCATCAGGCTTAAATGTTCTCACCCAAACATCATCTATAAAATAATCCAAACCGCCAATTCGAACACCCTTAACTTTGACTGCCCTATTATTAATAACTCTAACTCCTTTTATCTTATTCAAAGCATCTGTAAGAAAGGGAAGTTTCAATCCAATTTCTTTAGCCATTTCTCTCGTCTCTGAATTCCTAGACTCAACATTTCCAAAAATAGTATAAACAGGAGCAACCCTTGACAGAAACCTAACAACAGCCAAAGAAGAGTCATAAGCTTCCATAAATGCCTTCTTCTTTTCTTTAGAAGAAAACTCCTTCTCTTCCAACCCTTTCTTTCTTCTTTCAATATTTGTAAAGGCCATCTTCCTCATTAAATCTGCTTTTCCTAAATCTCCAGTAAGAAGAAGAATATCAACTTTTTCAACTCTCTTCATAACCTTCCTTATCTTTCCAAGATCTCCATGGGGATCACCAATAGCAAGAACTTTCATAAAACATAAAGAACAATTTATCTTATAAAACTATTCAATCACAAACTTGCTCCAGCAAGCGAATGTTCTTCCCCAAACTGAGGACTTATAGAATCTTCTCCGAAAGTCCAAAGCTCTCCTGCCCTATCTCTATTAGCTAAAATCCAATAAGTTCTTGCCTACGCAGAACTAGCTATTGCTTCCAAATAATGTTCTCTTAAAAATTCAGCATCATTTTCAACATGATCAAACCTTTCTGCTTGTCCTAACCATTTTCTATCAAATTCAACTAACTCCCTCATTCCCTTTTCCGTTGGAATAAACCTTCTAAATTTATCCAAATGATAAGGAGTCATACCATAAACAAAACTTACAATTCCTGCATCTTGATTATTGTCAGAAACTAAATCCAAATGATCTTTTGTTAATTCATAATTTCCAATTTGCTTTATTTCATCACCATCAAGAGAAGTATTATTCGAAGCCCAATTCTCAAGTTCAGCCCTAGAAGTAACAACGTAAAATACTTTTGCCTTTGGTCTGTATTCTTCCTGTGTGTCTATACTATCAATCATTTATTCTGCCTAGTCATGCTAGGAGACCTAAACTAAAAAGGAAACATGTATATAAACTTTCTTAAGGAGTCAATCTTTCCCTATCTCTAGGAAATAGAACAGCTTCCCTTATATTTTGCAATCCAAGAATAGTCATAGTCAATCTTTCAACACCCATCCCCCATCCTGCGTGAGGAGGAGCCCCATATCTAAATGAATCAATATAACTCTTGAAATCTTTAGGCTTCAAACCATTCGCTTTCAATCTCTCTTCCAAAAGCTCTGGAATATGAACTCTCTGTCCTCCAGAAGTAATTTCCATTCCCCTGTATATCGCATCAAACCCTGCGCTAAGTTCCTCGCCTTTCTTCCCAGGCTTAGGCATAATATAAAATGGCTTTCCGGCAAGTGGCCAATCATGAACAAAAACAATCATGTCTGGGAACAGCTCTCCCAATTTCTTTTCCGCTTCTCCAGAAAGATCATGTTTCCCCATACCAACTTTCTCTTTCTTCATCAATTTTTCTACTTCAGCAAAGGTCAAATACTTGGTCTTAGGAACCTTCAATTTTACTTCTAATAAATTCAATTCTTCTTCATTCTTCTTCAACACTTCTGAAACCATATACCGAACAACTTTAGCAAGCTCATCCATAACAACAAACTCATCTGCAAAGGCCATCTCAAAATCATACTGCCTCGACTCATTCAAATGTCTAACAGTATTATGCTTCTCCGCTCTCCAAACTGTAAATACTGCGAATGCTTTTTCCATACTACAAGCAACCATTTGCTTATACAATTGACAACTCTGACTTAAGAAAGCATTTTTCTCAAAATACTTTAAGGGGTAAAGTTCAGTTCCTCCCTCACTGCTACTTGAAATAATACTTGGGAAAACTCCTTCAGTCCCTCCTGAATCAATCATATATTCTCTAAATGCTTGCAATAAAGTCCCTTGAATCTTAAATATTGCCTGTACCTTTCTCCTATGTAAATCTAAAAATCTATAATCAATTCTTTTCGGCAGCTCAGTCTTTGAAAAATCAGAAACATCCAAAGGTAAAGGATCATCTGCCTCCGCTAAAACTTCGAAACTTTCAGGAATAATTTCTCTTCCCCCAGGAGCCTTGTCACTTTTCTTAACTTTCCCTTTAATAACAACTGCGCTTTCCCTATTTGTCTTTCCCATAACCTCATAAACTTTCTTGTCAGTCTTATCCTTAAAACCTGTAACTTGTATCTCTCCAGAAACATCTCTTATCAAAACAAACCTCAATTTTCCTAAATCACGAAGATCATAAAGCCATCCATAAATCGTCACAGATTTCCCATCATCCTTCTCACTTAATTCAGAAATTCTCTTTCTCTCCTTCTGTAATTTCATTAAATCCATGTTTCTTCTAGAAAAACGCTATTTTAATATCTTTCCAATTAACTCCAACGAACCTTATCCAAACCTTCAACAACATAATCGATTAAGTTTTCCTCATTCTCAGCCAAAGCTCCTTTTCTATAATCTCTAAGGAAATCAATCAAGGCATCAAAAGCAACTCCATCTTGATCTCTAGAATAACAAAGATGAGGGGGCAAAGGATCTTCCAATCTTGCTCTAAAAACCGTGCTCCCTCTCACAATATCTCCTTTAGAAACGGAAAGGTCAATATCATCTAACGGAACCTCTCTCCCAGCCCTTTGAGAAAACCGATCTCTAAAAAACTGAGCTGACAAAATAAAAGCCTCTCTACTAACAGTAATATTATGAGGAAATCTTATCCTAACAAAATCATCTGAAATTCCTTCATCATTGTCCATATTATTCTTCCAAAACTTTCTTCACCAATTCCATCGCCTTCTTAGAATCAATCTTTCCCTTCATTTCCTTCATTACCAAGCCCATGTATGCATTCTCTCTAAGTCCCGGCTTTTCCTTTATTAATTTTCTAATCTTCTCTTCCAATTCATTATCATCTACTTTCTCTATCTTTATCGCTTCTTCAATCTCAATCCCAGACAAAACATCACCCATCACTCTCTTAACTTCCCCCTCCTCCAAATCCCTTGATTTCACAGCTTCCAAAATCTTTTCTAACTCCCTTTCCCCTAAAACCTGCTTAACTTCTTCTACCTTTTTCCCACTTTTCTTCGTTAGTTCATTTCTCCATAAACTAACCATCTTCCCAACAAGATCTGCATTCCCATCATAAACTTTCATTAAAATATTAAACTCTTCACTCATTTCCCCATCTGCCAAAATCAAATTCATCAATTCTTCAGATAAGCCAAATTTCTTCAATTCATTTCTCTTCTCTGATTTCAACTTAGGCAAATTTCTCTTCGCATCATTAATATCATGCCTCCCAATCCTTAACAGTTCTAGATCCGTTTCAGGATACATTCTAGCTCTTCCAGGAATGGGTCTTAAAAATTCCGTAATTCCATCACTCAATGCATTCCTAACTCCTCCTTCTTTCTTCTTTTCCTTCAAATCTTTCTGCTGTCTCTCTATCTCTAAATTGACAGTCTTAATCATCATCTTAGGATCTTGAAATCCTTTTATCTCAACTCTATCATGTCCCTTTATAGAAATATTGACATCTTGTCTTATTGTTCCTATTCCTCTCTTAGCTTTCCCTGCCCTAAGAATTTCCCCCAATTTCAAAGCCGTCTCTTTAACATGCTCTGCATTCTTCAAATCTGGAAATGTAGCAACTTCAACTAATGGAATTCCCAATCTATCAAGTCTATATCTTGTTTCCTTCCCATCTTTACTTATGATTCTTGCAGCATCTTCTTCCAAAGCTACACTTTCTATACCAACTTTCCCTAAGCTTGTCTCCACAAATCCATCGTGTCCTATTAACACTGTCCTCTGGAATCCGGAAGTATTACTCCCATCAATAACAGTTTTTCTCATTATCTGACTAACAGGATAAATTTCACAATTCAATAACAAAGCAATTTTAATTGTCTCTTCCAAAGCATCTTGATCCAAAGACTGCGGAGGCGATTCATCCAACTCTACAAGTGAAATTGTATCATCATATCCTTCATAAATAAATTCCTTATCCAATGCAGCTTCATGTTCAACTGCAGAATCAATTTCTCCTTCTTCTCCAGCAACTGCGTGCAATCTTCTAGAAACAACATAATCCGGCTTATCGCTCCTCAAAAGACTCGGCGTTCTCGAAAACAATTTCCCAGTATCAAGCTGTTGATGTATCTCCAGTCCAGCTTTCAACCCAATCTTCGAATAATCAATTTCTTCCATATAGAAACAATAAAATTAGAATTATTAAACTTTGTCTTAATTAGATCTCTCTATTCAGATATTTGTTAGAATCTAATATTGCTTGCATATTAACAGGTGCAATTTTCGCAGGATCTTTTCCTACAACTCTAGCTACAGCAGACAAAAACTCCACATACGAAGGAGTAACCTTAAAGTCATATACTTCAGGTGTATAAATGGCATAATCTCCATCTTTAGCCCCTGGCACTGTTCTAAATCTTGGAGGGCATAACCAAGGTTGGTCCATAGTAATTATTTTATCAACAGGAACAGGAATAACTCTACCTTCTTCCTTCATTGTATTATACTCTTTCGTAACTTTTCCTTTCGCATCTTCCACACCAACAGATTGATAGATTAGTTTACCATCAAGAGCTTTTCTAATTAAATTTACCATAAATTTTGAGTCTTGTCTTGCAATATCTTTATCGATTTTATAAACTCCTCTAGATACTCTATCTCTCATTATACCAATGTCATGAGAATGCTGATTATTTGAAAGCATATCAATTTTATCCATTGCGTCAATAGAAACTTCTGGATCAGGAGTATGTAATCTAGACATAAGATCTTGTCTTATTCTTTTTCTTTTGCCTTGAGTAGCTAAATCAATATTATAAAAACATCTCATAACAGATGCCCCGCTAACCACCTCATCAGATCCCATAATAACTGGAAAATTCTGAGAATCTATGTCCACAACATCATCCAAGAAATTAATATACCATTCTCTAATAACACTATTTACATCTTCAATTCTACTTGAAGCAGGCATATAAACAGCCTTAGTAGGATCAAAATCATCATCAACTATGGTCATAGTATCAATAAAGGGAACAGAACCTAACATAGGTACAACTAAATGATCGACTTCCTTAGATCCTATGATATGTGATGTCTCTTTCATAGCCTCTATATAATTCATTAATTCTCTTTGTTCCATGCAATTTATCCCCAAAAATCCTTTAAAAACCTTTCTAATGTAACCTCTTTAAAATAACAACATAAATATACAATTCTGAACATATAAACTTATAACTATCTTCTCCTTCAAAAGAACACAAATTCCATTAAAAAAGAGGGAAAAATCACAGCAGGAAAAATCTCAAGATTAGAACAACTTTTCTGGAAAACATCATTTACAATAGCTGGGATATTTACAGGACTTAATATAGGAGCAGAAACAGCAATAGAATATAATGAGCCATTAAGAAGGACCTTAGAAAAAATCCATGGGATAGAAGAAACTTCTCTAAATTGTTTAGGAGCAGCAATGATTACTTATCATTCAGGAGAATTAATAGGAGCACTAATCGGAGCTGGAGCCGGATACTTATTAGGAAAGAGGGCCATAAGATTCATTTATCCAAATTCTTCTACACCTTCTCTTGCATAAATCTAAACATATAAAAATCAACTATTCCTCTTCTATCTATGCCTAAAAAAGAGGATGCCAAGGAACTAAAAGAAAGAATAGCTAAGAAAATAAAACAAGATTCTCATCCATTGTTAAATCCAAAATTAACATTCAGTCAAAAAGCATCAGACTCTTTAACAAAATGGATGGGCTCATGGACCTTTATTTTAATATTTATAATCCTAATGATTGCATGGATATGGTTAAACGGATATTATTTAGCAAAGGCACTGAGTGGTATACCCTTTGATCCTTTTCCATACATCTTACTAAATCTCGTTCTCTCCACTCTTGCAGCAATACAAGCTCCAATTATTCTTATGTCTCAAAACAGAGAATCTCAAAAAGATAGAATCCGTTCTGAATATGACTATGCCGTAAACAGAAAAGCAGAAAAAGAAATAGAAGAAATTCAAAAACAATTAGATAGAATAGAACGTCATATCTCAAAGAAAAAATAATTAATCAAACCCTTCCAATCCAATTTTACTATTCAATTCTCCGGAAAAATTTTGTAACATCTTCTCGCGAACATTTCCCTTAAACGCTTTATGTCCCAAAACCCATCCAAGCTTAACAAGCGCTGTCTCTGGCAACATGTCTTCTAAAAATATAACTCCTGCATCTTCCAATTCTCTACCATTTGAATAAACCTTGGGATCCAAACGCCCATAAATCGTCTGAGCAGCAGCACATACTATCAATCCAGACTTAATATGTTTCTTTAATCTGGGAATCCAATTCCTATCTCCTGTCTCCGAAACAGGTAAATGTCCTAATCCAGAAACCTCAATTACAAGCCCTTTGAACTTCAAAGCATAATAATCCAATATTTCTGGCTCTTGCCCCGGATAAAATTTTAATAATGCAACTTTATCTTCAAACTCTGCATCCAAGATTACCTTTCTAGAATCATCTCTTTTCCTATATTCTTTCAAAAACTCTATCTTTCCATCGCTCCAGATTTTAGCAATAGGTTCTGTATTAATTGCCTTAAATGCATCTCTCCTAGACGAATGCATCTTTCTTACCTTACTTCCTTGCATTGCATAACAATAATCATCGCTCGTGCTTCCATGCCCCACAAGCATAACTTCAGCAGCTTCTGAACAAGCCATATGAGCAGAACACATAAGATTCATCGAAGCATCCGAACTTGCTCTGTCTATACTTCTCTGGCTATATGTTAAAACAACAGGTTTCCCCAAATCACGCAACATGAAACTCAATGCTGCCGCCGTATATCCTAAAAAGTCAGTTCCATGTGTAATAATCACTCCCGAAATCTCAGGATCATCTAACATCTTTTCACATGTCTTAGCTATTTTCTTCCAGTCATCAGAATCCATACTCTCTGAAGCTTTCATAAATGGTACTTCAATCTTTTTAACATTGGCAATATTAAAAATCTCAGGATAAAACTTACTAAACTCTCCCACATCAGTAAGCCAATGTACTCCTCCTGTTTTAGAATCAAGTTTTGCAGCAATTGTTCCTCCAGTAACAATTAAACCAACATTTTTCTTCTTCTTATTAGTAGCAGGCATCTCAAAATTCTCCATACCTTCTTGATACTTCTTTACAATTCTAGATCCCAAAATATTTTCCTTCTTAATCCCAATGTTATATCCGCTCTTTAACTTAAGCAAAATAATATCTTTCTCTCCTGTTTCCAAAACTCTTCCTTCTATCTCTCTATGTGCAAGCCTAAGTTTTACTTCATCTCCAGCACTAAAATTTAATTCTGTCATTTTAATATGCCTTAGCAATATAAGCTACAGTATTAACTTTCTCTCCAGAAACAATACATTCCCCTTCTTTCTTTGTCTCCTCAATAATTCTTGAAGTTGCTCCTTCAGTCTGATCTTTTACGTTCCCCTCTACTTCTTTGTCATCTTTCATATAGACTTTAACAATTTTCTTTTTATTCAACTCTTTCTTTAATTCATCCATATCCTTTGCTTCTGAAATACTTCCTTCCAAAAATTTCTTTGCTTTTTCTAACAAACTCTCCTGAATCTCCTCTAAAACTTTCTCAACTCTCTTTTCTATTCCAGACATTTTCACAAGTTCTTTATCTCCAGTATCTCTTCTTACAAGAACAACAGTCTTCTTCTCTAAATCTTTAGGTCCTATTTCAATTCTAATAGGTACTCCATTCATCTCATGTTCTGAAAACTTAAATCCTGGTTTATACTCTTCTCTATCATCTACCTTCGCATTCCACTTCTTCAAACTTTTCTCAATCTCTTTTGCTTTATTCAAAACCTTTTCTCTACTATCTTCAAATAATATAGGAACAATAACTACTTTTTCTCTTGCTACAGCTGGAGGTAAAACTAATCCCTTATCATCTCCATGTTGCATAATCATCGCTCCAATCAGTCTCGTAGAGAAACCCCAAGAAGTTTGCCATCCATAACTTTCTTTCTCATTCTTATCTAAAAACTTAACATCAAAACTCTTCGCAAATCCTTGTCCCAAATTATGGCTTGTTCCACACTGTAATGCTTTTCCATCAGGCATAAACGCTTCAATAGTCATAGTTTCCCTAGCTCCTGGAAATCTTTCCGCCTCAGATTTCTTACCCACTATTAGAGGAACTGCTAACAATCCTTCAACAAGCTTTTGATATTCTAAAGCCATTTTCTCCATATCTTCCCTAGCCTCTTTTTCTGTCTCAAATACACAATGTCCTTCCTGCCATAAAAACTCCCGCGTCCTCAAAAATGGTTTTGTCTGTTTAACTTCCCATCTTATAACGTTCGCCCACTGATTCAACTTCAATGGTAAATCTCTCCAACTTCTTATCCATTTAGAATAAGAATCATACATTATTGTTTCACTTGTAGGCCTTAAAGCAAGTCTTTCCCCTTCTTCCTTACCTTCAATATATGCTAATTCGGGAGCAAATCCTTCTGCATGCTCTGCTTCTTTTTTGAAGAAATTTTCAGGAATCAACAAAGGAAAATAAGTATTCTTAACTTTCAATCTCTCCAAAACCTTATCAAACTCTTTTTGAATCTTCTCCCATATATAATATGCTCTTGGCCTAATAATCATAAATCCTTTTATAGGAGCATAATCTGCCAACTCTGCCTTCTGCAAAACCTGAGTATACCATTCACTAATATCTTTACTTTTCTCTACACTTATTCCTTTCTCATCTTTCTTATTTACCATAATCATTCCTGCTATTCTTATTTATTAAGTTTTGTAATGGGCCTACGAGGACTTGAACCTCGATCAACAGGGCCGAAACCTGTCATTCTATCCATTGAACTATAGGCCCATTCGCTTACCTCTCCTGTCTTCAGCAAGAGTAAGTCGAAAGTAACAGTCAAAAAAAGTATTAAAAACCTTCCTATCCTAAAAAAAATAGAAAAGAGGCCCTATGTCTAAAGTAAAAACATTCACAGCAATAGCAACTCTTATGGGAACGGCCATAGGTGCAGGAATCCTAGGAATCCCTTATGTTGCCTCCCTTTCCGGTTTTCCTATTGCTTTAGTCCACTTAATTGTGATAGGAGCCCTTGTCTTACTAACCGTCCTCTATCTAGGAGAAATCGGATTAAGAACAAAGAAAAATCATCAACTTCCTGGATATGCAGAACTCTATCTAGGGAAAAAAGGGAAAAATTTAATGATTCTAGCCTTCGCATTCGGAATATATGCAGCTCTAATAGCTTATTTAATAGGAGAATCTCAGTCCCTTTCGTTCATTTTCTTTGATTCTGCAAAGTATTCTCTCTCATTAGGATTTGCCTTCTGGCTTATTCTCTCTTTAGTAACTTATCGTGGTTTAAAATCTCTCGAACAAGGAGAAAAACTCGGTGTCTCCGCAATAATAATTCTAATAGTTGCAATCGCTGTCCTCACTTGGAAAAATATTTCCCCACAAAACATTTCATACATAAATCCTCAAAACTTCTTTGTTCCATTCGGAGTAATCTTATTTGCTTACCTCGGATTTGCAGCGACGCCAGAAGTTGAAAGAATTTTAAAAAACAACAAGAAATCTGTTTTCAAATCCCTAATAACTGCATACATCTTAATCTTTCTAATCTACACTGTCTTTACCTTTGTTGTTCTCGGCTCTCAAGGCCTTGGAACAACAGAAATCGCAACCCTCTCTCTCGGAAAAATCTTTATCCTATTGGGAATGTTCACAATGCTTACTTCCTATCTCGGCCTTTCCATCGCCATGATAGATACTTTAAAATTTGATTATAATTTCTCTAAAAACAAAGCATGGCTCCTAACCTCTCTTCCACCTCTTGCCTTTTTTGTTTTCTTAGAACTATTTTCCCTATCCTCATTCAGCAAAGCTCTTGGTATCGGCGGGGCTCTTTCAGGAGGATTAACAGCAATTCTAATCCTATTAATGATAAAATCAGCAAAACAAAAAGGAAAACGTGTTCCAGAATACTCCATGCCCTATTCAAAACTCCTGACATGGATTCTAATAGCGATTTTCACAATAGGTGCAATATTTGAAATAGCAAACGTAATTTAATCCTTCAACTTCTTTTTCAACAATTTCCTAACAATCTCTGTATCTGCTCTTCCCGCAGTCTCTCTCATTACTTGCCCAATTAAGAAATGTAATGCTTTTTCTTCTCCAGCCCCGTAATCTTCAACTGCCTTTCCATTCTTGCCTATAACTTTTTCAACAACTTTTCCTAATTCTCCCTCTCCACTTATCTTTCCCTTTCCTTTTATCTCTTTCTTTGGATCAAAACTCTTTGGAATAAATTTATCCAAAATCTTTTTCCCCTGTTGCTCTGTAATCTTTCCGGAATCAACAAGTTCAAGCAAACTAACAAAATGTTCAACTTTTATATCTAAACCATCAAGACTCGTTTTGTTATAATTCAAATGCCTCAACAGTTCCCCTGTCACCCATGAAAGTACTTTCTCTTTCTTGACTCTTGTCTCCCCCATGACTGCCTCAAAAAATTCAACAACATCAATATTCTTAGCAAGAACATCAGCATCTCCCTTACCAATTTTATACTTCTTAACAAGTTTTTTCAACTTTTCTTCTGGTGTCTCAGGCAATTTCTTTTCTATTTCAGAAATAAACTTCTCTGTAATTTTCACATCTTGCAAATCAGGATCTGTAATAAACCTATAATCATCCTGTCCTTCTTTCTGCCTCATAACCTCTGTCTTCCCCTTCCCCGCATCAAATCTTCTTGTTTCCTTTTCCTTTCCTCCTTCCTTCCCTTGTCTTTTCAATTCATATTCAATTGCTTTCCCAATATTTTCAATACTGTTTATGTTCTTTATCTCCGTCCTTTCGCTTTTTCCAGGAATAGAAACATTAACATCAACTTTAATTCCTGCATCTTTATCAATAGATTTCAAATATCCAAGATTAGCAATCAACTTTTTAAGCCAGCCCATGACACTTTCTGCATCCTTAAAGTCGGGATCTGTAATTATTTCAACCAAAGGTAAACCTGAACGGTTATAATCTATTTCCCCTGTTTCCGGATTCCAAGCAGCAGGATCTTCTTCTAAATGCATACTTCTTATTTTTATTCCATGAAACTTTCCATTTTTCCCAACAGATTTTGATAAACCTCCGCTAATTGTGTTCTGAAATCCCTTAGGCATATCTGGCCAATCATAATGCTTTCTCTGCCATTTCCAATCCTTTTCTATAGAACAACCTAACATCAGCCCTATCAATACAGCTTTCTCAACAGCAGCCTTATTCGCTAACTCTGGTTTCGCCCCAGGCTGCCCAGTACAAATTGGGCAAATATAACTATTTGCCTTCAAACCTTTCCCTCTACGAGCAGCACAACGACAAAACAATTTCTCCTTAGTAATAGGATAAGCATGTATCTCTAATCCAATCATTCCCTTAACCACATTAACAAATTTCATACCCTCTTAAATCCAAGATACTATAAAAAACTTCTCAAATAAGAAAATTAACAAACAAATATCTTCTGACTTCTTGCTCTAGAATCATCTCTAACTGACCATTGATCATCCTCTTCTTCTGCGTTATCATTACTATGGTCATCTCTTAATAAAATTGTGCTACTCTGTTTAGAAGCAATTATATCCTTGCTACTAGAATCTCCATTTGTATATGCTCTAGATTCTTGATGTGTGCTCGTCCAAATATTGCCTTCCTGCCCATATCTATAATAATATGTATCTATCAGTCCATTAGTATTGTAATACTCTTGAACAATTCTACATCCTGTTGCTCCAAAACAATTAGCAGGCACATCCAGAACTCCATACCCTGGCTTTTCAGAAACATCAGGCCCAGAATCATAAATCTTTGTCTCGCATACTAAATCATCCGTCCTGGTAGCCAATTTATCAACACTAATTCTAAATAAGTCAATATCGATGTCATGAGACGAAACTATCCCTACCCTCAGACCTGTATTATCTTCAGTAGGATCTCCTGGAACAACAGGAAGATTGGTATCAATACTTGCAACTACTAATCCATTAATATAATAATCTATCTCATTAGTTTCCCCATTTCTTTTAATTCTGAACTCAACCCATTCATCCTCTAAATTCAGAACTTTATCTGTAACTTCCTTTGTATGTAATTCAGTTGTAGTGGATGATCTAGTAGTAGCAAGCCAAGTATCGCCTGCGTCAACACTCGTTCTTCCATTCTCCTTCAAATCAAAAGCAATCTTCTTCATCTTAGGATAACTACTAGTTAAATCAATATTTGAACCGGTTATTTTAGTCGGATCAAATAATCCAAAAGAAAAACTAGTAAACTCATGAAAATCACGACTGTTCGCATTCAAAACAACAGAAACATCAAACATCTCATTTGGATGAACTGTTCCAAGCAAATAAAAGTCATAACCACTGCCTGGAGAAAAGACTTCTACTCCAGGATGCCCAATATCGCTCTTCGTATGAGCATTAACAAAATCTTCCACAAATTCTATACGACTATTTGGAGCAGGAGCCACACCAAATAAATTAAGCACGTTAGCTATCTCATAAATAATCTCTTCTAAACTATAAATCACATTTCCAATTTCATATTCTATCTCCAACTCATCTTGGCTATGCCCCAAAGTCTCTGGATCATCATAAGGAGAATTAAAGGCTACAACTCCTATAACAGCCCCAACAATCAAAACAACAGCAAGAATACTAAAGAAATATCTCTTAGTAACATTCACCTCGATTTTCATATTAATTAGAACCATAAGACATTTATAAACATTATTATCTCAATTCCCGCCAAAAGTTCTCTTTCTTTTTGAAAATTCCTCAATTGATTTCTTAAATTCCTTAACATCAAAATCAGGAAAATAAACATCAGCAAAATAAAGTTCAGAATATGTAGACTGCCAAGGTAGTAATCCTGATGTTCTCTGCTCCCCTGAAGTTCTAATAATCAAATCAGGATCAGGAATATCAAATGTATCTAAATGTTTACAAATCTCTTCTTCAGTTATTTCATTCTTTCCTTGTTTTAATAATTTATTAACCACTCTAACAATCTCATCTCTCCCCCCATAGTCCAAAAGCAAAGAAACATTGAAGTTATTGTGCTTTTCAGTTTTTTTCTCTAAATTTTGTAAATCTTCAATCAAATTTTTAGGAAGCCTATCTTTCCTTCCAATATGTCTAAACCTAACTTCATTCTTCTCCAAATATTCTCCTAACTGATCGACTAAACCTCTCAACAAAGAAAAAAGAACTTTCTTTTCTCTTTCATTTCTTTTCCAATTCTCAGTAGAAAAAGCCCACAAAGAAGCATATTTTATTCCCATATTCATGCTCTCATCAAACAAACTTATCAAATTCTCAAAAGCAGCAGCCTTAATATGTCCTTCACTCCCACTTAATCCTTTTTCCTTAGCCCATCTCCTATTTCCATCTGGAATAATAACGACATGCTCTGGCACTATTCCAAAATTCCTCCCAATCAAAGTCTTCCCCAAATTCTTAAAGCTCTTAATCTGATCTTCGATAAAACCTTTATCTTTCTCTATACTAAACTCTTTATATTCTATACTTTGCTCATGCCATTTCCACTCAACTTGCTCAACTTTAGAAAGCCCAGGACTTCTATTAATTTCTTCTAAAAAACTCTTTAACTTTCCCTCGCTCCCTTGAGCAACTATCACAACACCTCCAATCTCTCTATTCCTAACATATCCTTTAACATCTAATGAGTCAGCAATTCCTTTTATTACATTTCTAAATCTGACTCCCTGCACTCTTCCATAAACTTCAATCTTAATTTCTTTCATTTTCTATTTTCCTTCCATTTCCGAAAATGGAAAATTAGCGGATTTCCTGTCTGCTTCATTTTCTATTTTCTCTCTATCTCCTTCTCAATCATTTCCTTAAACTTCTTTAAATCTTCCGTTTTAATTCTCGCTCCAACAGCTTTCTCATGCCCCCCTCCTGTAGCTCCTTCAAATTCCCCTGAATTCAAAACTTTCTCTAAAATTCCTCTAACATCTTCTCCTCTCAAAGAAAGATTACTGATTCCTCCTTTCTTAAACGCGATAACAGTATACTTATCAGGATAAAAATAAAAAATTCTATTACTAACCTCAGAACTTATACTCAACTCTCCAGAATACTCAAAGAAAATTATTTTCTCCTCCGCTTTCTCTTTAGCTTTCTCAATTAAAACATCATATTTCTTCTTAATTTCTTTATATTTTTTTCTAAACTCATAATTTTTACTTGACTCTTCAAAAATTTCTTCAGGCCCCTTAGCAGAAACTAAAAAATTCTGTAACTTCACAATATTACTTGTACTATCTTTCAATCCAAAATTCAAACCTTCCGCTATCTTCCCTATCTCCGTTCCAAAATAAGCATCAAAAGCAGTCTTTACAGCTGGACTCCAATAATCAGGCCACTTCTCTTTAAACTCCAAAGAAAAATCAGGCAAATAACTATCTGCTATACACCCACAAACCGCAAGCCACAAATCTTCCTTTCTCTCAGTAATCTTATAAGCCCAATAAGTAACTGGCTCTTCACTTTTATCCTTCCCTTTATTTCTTGCCCAATTATAAACATATAAATTATCAAACTTCTTTTCCATTTTTTCCACATTCAATCCAGGAATATCATGATGATCGATCCAAACAACAGGTAATCCTAAATTTTTAATTTCCTCTAAAAATTCTTCTGAAACATCTGGCTTATCCAAAATAAAAACATAATCTGCATTTAATTCCTGTGCTTTTTTCGCATATCTTACATCTAAATCTGGAAAACTTCTAACAGCAACTCCCTTTCCCTTATCGAACTTTCTCCTAAACAAAACAAAACTACAAAGACCGTCAGAATCATTATCATAATAAAAAACAGGATTCTGAGCCCTTTCCAAATGCTCTCTTACCTCCTCAATCTGCTTTTTTGTTAACATTATTTAAAATAAAAGGAAGGGTATTTAAAACTCTCTGCTGAACCAAATACCCAACTAAAAGCTTCTTAACTTATACTTGACAGCAATTCTTGCAGTAACTTCAACATCCTTAGGATCTATATTAATTGCAGCTTCTTTAGCCGCAACTTGTCCTGCTCCAGCTTCTTCTAATATCGCAGTATCAAAATATCTATAGGGCTCGTAATTAAATTCCTGACTTTCTACAGAAACTAACTTTCCTAAACTCTTCCCAAGTCCAGAAGCTGTTGCTTCTGCTTTCTTCTTTGCATCTTTTCTAGCTTCTTCTAAAGCCCTTATTTTATATTCATTCTGTTTTTCCTCAGAAAGTTCGAAATTAATCCAACGGACTAAAGCTCCATTGTCTATTGAGGCGTCAACAATCTTTGTCGTTAAATCAAAATCTCCTGTTTCTATAACAATTGACTGTCTTGCAATAAAACCATTCTCTTTCCTAACACGATTTTCATATCTATAATCTTGATATATGTTAAAACCTTCAGTCTTTATCTGATCTCTATCTAGACCAGCTCTCAAAAGAGCAATCTCAACACCATCATAAATTATATCTAACTCATCTTTGGCTGCACTTGACGTATTTCCATTTCCAATTAAATCTAAATGAATTACTGCTAAATCAGGCTCAACATCTAAATTTGAAATTCCTGAAGCAGAAACTATTGATCCGCCTGTCCCAGTTCCAAGATAAGCTACAACTGCAATTATTCCTATTATCAAAATCCCTGCTATAATCTTATTATCCATTTTTAATCCTCCTTTCACTCCTCCTCTTATTTAACATTTTGTCTCCAACTCCATATCAAAAATACTAATAATCCAACTAAAGCTCCCAAAAAGAACCACAGAGCAATATCTCCACTACTAGAAGCAACCTGCATAACTTCTACAGGACCTTCAGCAAAACTTTTTGCAGCTTCTATTCCTAAATCGCTTGCAACACTTCCTCCAGATTCAGCTACACGAGCAGACTCAACAGCAACAACATCCACAGATTTCTCCATAAAATTTTGACTAGCAACACTCTCTGTTCCAAAACCAAAAATCTTTATTCCTAAAGCCAAAACCCCAGAAACAAGCACAGCCGGAAGGATCCCTTTCATTCCCGTTTTAGGAGAAATAACAATCTTCCTATTACTCACTCTATACTTATGAATCCTCTTTCCCTTTACACTCCACAAAAACCCAGAAACTTTCTCAACAAGCCCAGCAGATTCTAATTTCTTAATATTATAATTAATTGTATTAGCAGGAATTTTCAACCTCTCCAAAATCTCAGACTCACTAAGTCCTTCACTTCCAGCTTCTGCCAACTCCCCAAGTATTTTCTTACCTGTCTTATTTGAAATGACATCAGCTATCTTTCCTATTCTCGGATCATCAAGATCCACATTTATTGTATTTTTACTCATAACAGATAAAGAGAAAAGTACTATTTAAACCTCTTTTTGACTTCAATTTCTCTTGAAGTAATCAACAATTTTCAATCTTCCTCTCGTCAAGAGAACAATCAAACCCTGTCAAAACTATCTTATCCAACTTTTCTCTACCCAATCCAGAAGCATCAAGATAATATTTCTTACTCCCTTTATTCAAAATCTGACATTCATCACAATCTCCTCCGCAACACCATCTCTCTGTCTCCCCTTCATTTGTAGAAAGAAAATAGATATTTTCAAATTCCAAATTATCTCCAATCCTTACTAAAGAAACTTCTAACTCTTCACTATCTTGATTATGACAGACATCAGTAATCTTAATTGGTCTAGCAGAATCAAGTTCAAAACAAGTTAATTGGGGCGACAATCCAGGCGATTTAGCAAAATTATAAATGAAAACACTTAAAATAGAAACTGCAACAAGCGCAACTAAGATTATCAAAACAACAGATACTACATTACTTACTCCCTTCTTATTTTTCATATTCTACATGCCCTCGCATCAACATCTAATAAATTTACTTCAAGCACAATTCCAGCCCCATCGTCTATTCTCAACACCTCTGCCCCGTCTACAATTGGAACAGGAAGTAAAAATTCTCCTAAATAACTATAAGTCTCTCCCCCAGTCTCTCCAGAATCATCTTCCACAACAGTAAATAAATTTTCAGGATCGAAATTCCCTCCACCCTCAGCTCCCAAAAAACTATAACTATAACTTCCTGTGCTCAAAGCTGGAAGACAACCTACTTCTAAATTTTTCTTCTTCTCAACAATCCCCTCACTTGTCTTCTCTAATGTTAACAAATAATATTCTTGATCAACACATTCAGTAAACACTTCTCCAACTCTTCCAGTTATACTCCCTCCTTGCTTTCCTAGACTCTCATCAATTCTCTCTTGTAAAATTTTCTCATTAAAATCGCCAAAATCATCAGAACTCAAACTTCTCATTACTCCATTATTCACACTTCTAATTCTGTTTGTTTTCGAACATCCCTCAAAACATCCTTCTTCTTCTCCTTGAAAATCAGCACATTCAGCAACACAATTCTTTGCATTCTTAGGAATATTTCCTGGAACATACTCTTCTGCAAAACTAGCAAAGGCATGCCCAAACTCATGTGGAAACACATTCAGTTTATGTTTACTATTCAAACTCATAACATTCATATAACTTGAACTTCTAATATTACTCTTCTCTTCTCTAACAACAACAACATAATCATTTGGACAGCTCCCCGCTTTCTTCACAACCTCTTTATTATAACACAATAAAGCAATGTCTTTGTAAAACTCACACTCAGGCTCATAATCATCTACATAATAAAAATTAAAATCTTCTGTATTCTCCTTAAAAGGATCAATATTCAAAAGATAATCTGAATACTTCTTAGCGGTCCCCCCATCAGAAAGAAAAACAATATCTATTTTCCCCTCTCCATTATACTTAAGAGTTTTACATTCTTCAATCTCCCCTCTCCCAACGTCAGGACTTAAGTCTATTCTCAAAAAACTCCAAATAAAAACACCTAAAACAATGATAATTGCCAAAACTAAAATGATAATAATCCCCTTTTTTTCCATATCACTATCTGTTTCTTCGACTTAAATAAATTTCCTATCATGAAATTTTATCATATTAAGTAGTGAAAAAATTGTGAAAAACTTTAAATATCCATTATTTCTAAGAAAGACATGAATAAATGGGCCGAACTACTATTGGGACTAATACTTGTGATTGGAGCAATCATAATTGCGTGGTACTCTGCTGATTGGTGGGGATCATTCTGGAATTTCAGATCTGCTGCTTGGGTATTCCTCAAAGGTGGAATTTTCTGGTTTATCGCAATGCTTGGTATTCTATTCATCCTTCTAGGAATCTCTGATTTGAAAGGTTAACTCTAATTTCCTCTTAGCTCCTATTGAAGTGTAACACAACTATATAACATATCTTTTCCAAATTCCTCAATGTCTTATTGTAAAATCTGCGGCCAAGATAACTGTAAAAAACATTCTCTCTTCTTAGGAAAGGCTGTTTCTCTTTCTGCATTTTCAGGATCAAGCCCGCCAGAAGTCTTTGTAGGCCGTTACAACTATCCAAACATAAACATAGGAATCTTAAGTCCTACAGAACACGGAAACACAGAAATCCTCTCATCACACGAACTCTGGCATAAAAACCGTCTTCAAATCCCTTCAATCCTAAAATTCAGAAACCAATTAATCTACGGGAGAACAAAAGGACATATTAAATCTCCAGTCTTCACAAATTCCTCAGCAAACAATAAAAACCTAAAGTTCCTCAAAACAATGCAAGAAATTGCGATGACTCATAAATCCGTATCAACTTCCTTTAAGTTAAAGAAATCAATAACAAAAAATTTAGAATCTGATTCTCGTGTTCCTCTAATAAGCAATGCCGCTCCCGTTTCCCAAGTCAAGCTTCAAGAAAATCCTCAAGTAAAAAATAAAGTTGAATCCCTTGTCTCCGATAATGAAACAAAATCTAAAACAGCAATCCTTGAACTTGATTCCGCTGGAATCCAAAGTTCCAACATAATGAAAATCCTCTCCGCTGGTCTTCTAGGAATGAAAAAGAATCGCATTCTCGTTCCCACTCGTTGGTCTATAACTGCCGTCGACGATACCCTATCAAAAGAAAAACTAAAACAAATAAAATTCTTTCCTCAAATCTCTGAATTTCTCGTGTTTTCCTCAAATTATGTAGGAAACCATTATCACTTTCTCCTCATTCCAGATACCTGGGAATTCGAAGTAATGGAAATTGCAATGAAATCTTTCGCCGTATGGCATGATCATGAATCCTTCTTTCCAAGAAGAAAATATGCTAACTCTGTTACTGGCGCATATTATGCAAACCGTCTCGCTCTTTGTGAATATCTAATGAAAATTCGTAAACAAGCTTCCTGCCTCGTATTCAGAGAAATTCGTCCAGAATACTACGCCCCTCTTGGTGTCGGCATTCTGCGACAAGTCAGTAGACAAGCTTTCTCCTCTCCTCCAGAAACCTTCCCTTCACTTTCTCTTGCTCTAGAACATATACAAAGCAATATGAGAATCCCCATAAACTATTACACAGATAAATCAATCCTTCTCAAAAACAAAAAACAACAACTAAAACTCCAACAATTCTTCTAACATAGTAAAGAATAAATATCATCTCATCGCCCAAATATCATGAAAAGAACAAAGCACATAACAACATCTTTATCTGCCCTAGTGATAGGAGCATCTGCATTCTTTCTGCCTGCCTGCACTTCTTCTCCAAAAATTTCTCCACTAGAAAGAGGCAAAGAAGTAATGGAATCTGCTTTAAACAATGATTTAGAAAAAAGAACTGATGACTTATATTGCGAAAGCACAGTAGAAACAGAAAAAAGAAGCATTGGAAACCCTGGAAATCCTTTCAATATTTTCGCCCTCGCATTTAGCACTCAAATCACTTCAGACCCAATCACAACAGGAGGAAAAGGAAGTTTTGTAAGATTTGGGAGTACAAGAGTTATGAATACAGAAATTCCATACACATTGGTTGGAGAATTAACAGGTTCAAAAAAGGTTCGCGAAGTTTCCTTGAAAAATCTTTATTATTTTGGAATATTTCAAATAGGTTCAACTCCTATAGCAAGATTAAACAATGGTGTCTACATCCCAAGCATAGGAAACTTATGCATCTTGTCTGGCAAAGAAACTGAAGAATATCCTCTAGATGATCCCAAAGTAAAACCCCTTATAGATTTAGCACACAAAATCAGAGAAAAATATCAAATTGAATAGAAATCACTTCTTAACAGCTTCCTTAACATTCCTATTAAGCTGTTTCATACTTTCTTCAAGCTGATTCCTATCCTTCGTTCCCGTACAAACCAACTTCCCATTTGAAAACAAAAGAAAAGTAGCAGGAGGATCAACTAACTTATACACAAGCCCTGGAAACTGCTCAGGCTCATATTCTGTATTTTCCAATTGTAACGCTAATACATTAAGGTTCAAATTCAAATCAATACTTCCAGAAGCAACAATATTCTGAACTGTAATCTTTGGCTTATCTGTAATCTTAACACCTATTTTCCCAATTTGCTTTATAACTTGATTAATAACTTCTTTAACTTGAGCTACTGATTTCGTCCCTGTACAAACCAAGTTCCCTGAACTAAATACCAGAACTGCAGATTTTGGCTTTTTAATCCTCAAAACAAGCCCTGGAAACTGTTCTGGATTATATTCTGTATTGCTCTGACTTCTAGCTAATTTAGTCAAACTAACAGGCTTCCCAAGAGACGTAGTAGCGACGATATTTTGTACTTTTAGATTAGATTTAGCAACCATCTTCCCTATTATCTATAAAAAGCTCTTTATAAAGCTTTTTAAAGCTCTTTAAGAACAAGAAAATCAATATCCACCTAATTGAGTTCTTGTCATTGGATCTTGTCTAACAAGAAACCTTGAATCTTCAGTTCCCTTATCCAAAACAATTCGAAGAAGATATATTGCAACTGAGATTATTCCAACCGCCAAAATACCTATAATAATCCAAAGCCAAACTTTCCCACCATCATCATCATCATCATCATCAGTTCCACTGCCTCCTGATCCTCCTGAACCACTTCCACTCCCTGATCCTGATCCTCCTGATCCCGAATTATTATTAGGAGTTGTAGTCCTTCTATTCCCTCCCCCATTATTATTTCCTCCGTTTGGCGTCCGCCCAGAACTAGGAACATATTCCTTAACTCCGCTATGTGAAAGCCCAGAAACAATATAATAATCCTCATCGAGAGATTCTTCACAAGTAAATCCATCTTCCCTTGTCCCATCACAATCTATCTCATACTCAAAACTTCCTCCACAACTCCTACTAATATCACTAACACTAGTAACTCCATCTCTATCTTCAATACAAACCTTGTCACTTGAACTATCTAATCTATCAATTCTAATAGTCTTAGTGCTCTGTATTCCTCTAACAATAAGGTAACCGAAATCATCATTCGAATCCTGTTTAATAATCTCTATACTTGATAAATCTAAAACCTTTGAATCAAAGTCATGCTCAAATTCAACTCTAACAACACTACCGTTTTCAATAAACTCCACTTTCTTCTTTCCTGTCTGAACTGCTCCAGATCCATCAGTCTGTGTTCCATTAATCTTCATATGTAAAATCAAATTCTGTCTTCCCAAATTCTTTAATCTCCCCGTAATATTGTTACTGTCACAATCTTCAATAAACGTCTCATTAACAGGAACAGAAACTCTACAATTTGCTGTTTCCAACAAATGAGGATATCTTATCTTCGTATCTTCGCTACAAGTCGTATTCCGAAGTTCAAAATTACAAAGAGGAACTTCTGGATCGGGCCCAGAAACAAAGGTCTTCTTATAAAAGTCTAATAAAATATATGTGTAATTAGCACTAATGCTCAAATTAAGATCTCCTCCTAAATGTCTTGTTCCATAATCATAAAATGTCAAATTCTCTTCTGGAGTCATAACAATCCTCTCATGGAAATCATTCATATTAATTTCACCATTGAAATCTGTAAGAATAGAATTGATTGCAGAAATTTTAGACAATCCATTTCCTGAGAAACGAACAACTTTATCTCTAATAAAATCAACACCACCATCATTTGGCAAATAACTCAAAACACTCAAATTCCCTAAAGCTGTAAACTCAGATAAATTATTCTCATAAGAAACATTAAACCAACTAAACACAAATGACTCTTCTGTAATGTTATACACATTATCTCCTGCCTCTGTAACACTCTCAGAACTCCCCATCATAACATAATCTCCTTGGAAAGAAACCCCTTCACTAATAAGACCATATACAAAATAATCACTACAGCCGCCTCCATGAACGGCCCCGCTAGTAAACAATACATCTCTATCTGCAAAGTCTGCTCTCTTAAATATCGCATTCCAAGCACTTTGCAAACTAACGGCGGCACAATTCTCTGGAATTATCAAGAGAATATTAGAAGGAACTTCATATGAATTGTAAAGTTCTGAAACCTCAGAATCAGTCAAAGCCCGATCCCACATCTTGACTTCATCAACTAAACCATTAGCAGAATATTCTTCCATAGAAACACTAGAATTAATATTGGAAATTCCAATTCTCCAATTACTATCATAAGTTCTTGCAGATGTAATAGATGCAATATTTCTAGTATCCTCAAGAATTCCATTCACATATATTTTAACTTTTCCAGCAGCCCTATCAACAACACCTGTAACTAAATAATCTCCATCAACACCAAATCCAGGCCCTGAAGTAACTGCTTCATATCCACTGCTTCCTTCATAATGAGTCATAGCAAATCCTTCATCAGCTCCTGTCATCTTATACTTAAGCCCTATAGGATACAGATTAGTCTGTCCCTCAGCCAAGCCATTTTCTGATTTTGCAATAATTGCATGTCCATCTCCAGGAACACCCAAAGGCCTATACCAAGCAGCAAGTGTATAACTTCCCTGTTCTAAAGAATCAATATCTGGGCTTCCTCCAACTTCAACATACTCTCCATTTCCTGTAAACATTGCTGCATTTTCAAATTGCCCTTCTTCTAATCTTACCCCTTTAATTGTCCCAATACTTTCGCCCCCTCTTAAATCAAGAAGAGCACTCCTAGAATAAATATTTTCTCCAATCTCTTCAACTCTCAATTCTCCATAAAGTTCTTCTCCATAATATTTAATCTCGACAGAAGAATTATCTAAATTCCCTTCTCTCTCAACTCTTGTAGCAAAACCAGAAACAACATAAGAAACATTTCTTCCTGTCAAAGTATCTGAAAACTCTTGTAAAGAAGTGCCCTTAACACTCAAATTCCCATCTAAAGTCTTCCCAACAACAATATCAAAACTTTCTCCCTTTGTCCCAACATCTTCTTCTTCAAATTCTAAGATTACACTTTCTCCACTTAGATCAGTAGGAATATTAACAGATAATCCAGAATCTGTATAAATCTTTTCAAAGCTTCCAGTTCCAATACCATCAACAGGAGAAACCTCTAACGAAAATCCATTCCTTCCCGCCAAAACGCTTTTTACTTCAACTTTTACATTCCCATATTCATTAAACTCTCCAACATTCAAATCCTCTTCTGCCCCATCAAAAATATTCTCCAAAACAATTCTCTCTTCTGTATCAGATATAGTCATATCTTTTACATTCAATAAATAACTCTCTCCATAAGTCTGGTCTCCTACAGAAGCAAAAAATTCCCTCCTAGAAAGAGAGTTGAATCCTTTCAATTCAAAAGCAAAGTCTCTACCAGTCCCTGAAGGATTCCAAGTATCGGTATTGTATGCTTTCCTGTGAATTTCTCCATCCGCATAAGGATCGGCATCGCTAAATGCCCAAGCAAAATTATTAGCATCGGTCCCAATTATATTCGTTCCGTTAATAACTACCGCATAGCTCTCCCCAATATCTAAAGTAACAACGGGAATACTAAGACTAATCCATTCATAACTATCTTCACTCAAATTAGAAATATTTATCTCTTGTAACTCTGATAAAATATTACTCAAATCCGGCTTTTCATCAACATCAACTCCTGTCAAAAACATCTTTACAAACCCCTTATCATTAGAAGCTGTTCTCTTAACAAAAAGTTTAACTTCATTTATAGACTGCGCTGAACCTTGAGAAAGTAAAAATGTCTGAGCCATCATCTCATTATTTCTATCCACAGAATTAATAGCGTCACTAAAAGTAGTTATGAAATCTGATTGAACAATTCCCAAACCAGAATCAGCTTCTACATCCAAACTATTTCCACTCACAGCAAGAAGTTTATCAGTAGAGTTTCCTATTCTAATCTCTCCAGTACTAGAAACACTAAGCAAATCAATTTTCCTCAACACTCCATTTATATTCGCAGAAAAAGTTATTCTCTCTGAATTATTCAAAACGGAAACGATTCCTCTTTCCTGTCTATCATTAACATTAAGTCCAAAAGACAGAGTCTCGAAAACAGGCAAATCAAAACTCATTCCATCTTCCAAAAATAAATTCTCACTATAAACAATACTCAATTCAAAACTCCCTGAATCAGTTATAGAAACAGCATATCCCTCAACATCTTCATCATTAACTTTTATATTTCCTCCATTCACAAAATCTGTCTTAACATTTCCAACAACTAATTCAACAGTACTAAATCCACTTGCAACATAATTAATCTTCTTGACTCCCAAATAAACTCCCTCTGATAATTCATACGTATCTCCCTCACTAAGTGTTCCAATATTCACCAAATTCTCTTCTAATGTAACAGTCCCAGCTCCAATACTTAATATCTTCAAACCAACTATATCATCTCCATCATACCTCGACGCTACACTCCCTCCGCCACTTTCATTAAGAGTCACATTAAACTCTTCCAAAATAGAATCGAAAACTTTCATCCCTGCAGAAGAATCATAACTCTGAACATAATACTCCTTTCCTAAAAATCTTAACATGGTTCCCTCAAATCCAGCACTTGGAGAAGTAGTAAATGTCAGACTATAAGTAAAAATTTCTCCATTATCATTCTCTAAACCAATTACAGAATAATTGGTACCATTAGCTTTGTGCTTCAAAACAAAATTATCTGAAAAATAAATGTTCTGATTATATTCAAACCCATCTCCATCCCCATTATTATAAATTTCATTCCCAAGCACAGTTCTCAAATGATCTTCAGAAAGACTCCAAGGTTCGATAGGTAAACTATCTCCCAAATTAACTTTGTCTTCTCCACCCCCAATATCAAACAAAACAGGTTGACTCAATTCTGTCAAAGTATCAAAATCATAATATAGAATATCATCTGTTGGAGGGGCCAATTGCAATAATTTCTCTTTCTCCAAAGTATTAAGATTATAAATAGCCACAGATAGCAAAACTAAAAGTATTACAAGAAAAACAGATAAATAAATTACCTTATTCCCAACATTTAAACCTCTTATTTTCATTTTTTATTCCGTTTTTGAAAATGAATAATTAGCGGACTTCTTGTCTGCTTTATTTTCATTTTATATTCAATTTGTACTAAATTTCTATTCTATTTTATAATGATTGTAGCTTTATAAATACTTATTTTCTTTTATTCTCATCTTATTCTAAATTAATATCGAAATCCCTTCCTAGCAAAAGGATTCTTAATTATAACTCCACGTCCAAGATTCAAATCTGGTTTCTTCTTCTTTTTGTTAAAGAATAACATCAACAGAGCAATCCCAACTATTAATATCGCTAATAGCAAAGTCCCAAGAATAACCCACAAAATAGCCCGAGAAGGCACTTTTGTACTACTTCCTTCTCCAGAACCTCCAGTCACATTTCCTCCGCCAGTTCCTCCAGTCACATTTTCTACTCCAGTTCCTCCTCCAGGTGTTCCGTCGTCAGCTCCGTCGTCAGTTCCGTCGTCAGAAACTCCTATATCCTCAGGCAAAATCTCTCTAACTCCTCCCTTCTTCAACCCTGAAACCTCGAAGTAATCATCTCCACTGTATTCAAAAATATTACACCTATAATCTTCATAAGCATCTCCATCACATTTCACTAAGTCTTCCCCAGATCTGTCACACTTTTTACTAATAGAACTTATGCTATCAATTCCAGTTCTTTCTTTGACACAAACATATTCACTTTCACTATTCAGCTTCCTAAAGGTAAATACTTTCTCATCTCCTGAAAGTCCTTCAACAATCAGATATCCATATTTACCTGAACTTCTAGCCATCCGAATTTCCAACTCTGTTAAATCCAAAAGATCATCATCAAAATCGAAATCATCCAACTCAACTATCACAATATCTTCATCTTCATCAACTATTTCTATATCTCTCGACCTCCCAGAATAGTCTCCTGTTTCATCAAGATCATTTCCATCGACAAATATCTCTATATCAACATTATCTGTAACCACATCTTCCAAGCTTCCAATAATTCCATTTCCATCACAATCGCTAAGCGTCGTCACATTTGCAGGAAGTGTTATATTTGCAGCAGTACATCCCACTCCAGTTATATTCACAATCGATGAAGGATACTTTATTGTTCTATCATTAACACATGCAGTCACTCCATAATTGAAATCAGCATTACAAACACTAGCAACAACACAAGAGGCATGGGCTGAACAATCAACTGTATCTAAACAATCAAACAATCCATCTCCATCATTGTCTAAACCATCATCACAAATCTCCGTAACTGTAGTAATACAATATGCCTGGGCTGAACAATCAACTGTATCTAAACAATCAAACAATCCATCTCCATCATTGTCTAAACCATCATCACAAATCTCAGCTACAGGAACACAACAAATCCCTCCAGGACCTGGGCTAAACAATATTTCTTTCTCTTCTCCAAATAATTCTAATATAAAGCTCTTAACCTTATCAAATACTGTTTGATCTTCTGGAGATGTAACAACAGGAGGAGCAGATTCATATCCTGCAGGACATGACGATGCAACAAAACAGGAAGCATCCCCAGTGCATGCATCATTAGGACAAGCAACAGCGTCTCCAACTGTTATTGTTATACTTTCGCTATCTGATTCAGCAGGATCACCGTCATCAGTAACTGTAAATAATACATTCGGATAATTACCAACATCTGCAGCAACTGTCTCCCATGTAAATGTACATGCAACAGGATCAAGCTGCGCACCTGTTGGCTCATTAGACACACTACATGAAACAGCGTCTCCATCGGGATCGCTAATTTGTAACTCAAAACTTAATGTATCTCCCTCGGTAACTTGTTTATTTCCAATTGGATCAAGTGTAGGTGCTCTATTCACACTTCCAACTGTTATTGTTATACTTTCGCTATCAGACAAAGGCAAAGCATCATCATCAGTTACTGTAAATAATACATTCGGATAATTACCAACATCTGCAGCAACTGTCTCCCATGTAAATGTACATGAAGGAACATCAAATGTAGCTCCAGTTGGAAGATTGGATGCGCTACATGTCACTACATCTCCATCTGGATCGCTAGATGTCAATTGAATTGTTAATGTATTCCCTTCATTAACTTGTTTATTTCCAATTGGATCAAGTGTAGGTGCTCTATTCACACTTCCAACTGTTATTGTTATACTT
>NZBT01000005.1 GCA_002688015.1 Candidatus Pacearchaeota archaeon | reverse complement strand
AAAACAAAGACTATTGGCTCTTGGATGCCAATAAATCTTCAGTTCCCCCTCAAAGCTTAATGATATACAGAAAATCTCTAATAGAATCTTACGCAAAAACTCAAAAACAACTTATTGACAACGAAATCCCTGCAGTTCTAGTAGAGCAAGGAAATAATAATTTCGCCTTTGTCCCTGATGCAGGAGTCTACCATTTCCTTTTACGTTCTCTATCTGAACTTTGGAGAAAGCGCGTTAGGAATTTAGAAAGAACATATTATCCTAACATCTCCGAAAGAAAATACAAATGGATAAACTGGAAAAAAGACTTTCCCAAAGTAGGAATCTGGCTTCTCTATACCTACACATTCTTCCTTCCCATACTCACTTCCCTAATAAAAACAATTAAATACAAAGACACATGCTTCCTCTCAGAGCCAATCTTGAACCTTGTCTCAACAAGTTCAATAATTTACGGAGTACTCTCAAACGCAAAATGAAATTATACGGAAGAGAAAGAATATGTGCATCCTTTATGGACACAAAAGAGCCTGGAAAAACATTAAACATAGGGGCAGGAGAAGTTCTTTGGATTGAAAATTTCCTATTCAAAAATAATAAGAACTTAATTTCCTCAGACTTAGATCCTAAAAATCTAACTGAAAAAAACAAAGCAAAAACAAAAAAGATAATCGATGCAGAAAGCATCGCTCTCCCATCAAACACAATAAATCAAGTAATAATCCTTGACGTTCTAGAACATTTAAAGCAAGACAATAAAGCAGTTAAAGAAATTCACAGAATCCTCAAAAAGTCAGGAAAACTTGTTGTCTGTGTCCCTAACGATACTCTTCTCTCATACCTGAATCCTGTCCGATATGTTCAGCATGAACGGCATTATTCTATCTCCCACATCTCCAACATTCTCAAAAACAACGGGTTCAAAATAAAAAAGATTCATGCAGGAGGTGGAATCTTTGAACTCATGAATCTCTACACACACTTCCTTATCAAATACACAACAGGAAAAATCATCAATCCAAAGTTCTTCGATAAACTCCGAGACAACGAATACAAAACTCATAGAAAATCAGGCAATGAAATCGCTATCCTCGCGATAAAGGAATAATCAATATTTACTTATATCNCCAACAAAATCACTAAACTTCTTCCTGTCTCTAAATAAAAAGTAAGAAAGAGCCGCACTTTTATTTATCATTCTTTTTCTAATATGAAAATCAGAAACTTTCCTTATCTTCTTAACTTCCCTATTCCTCTTAACTAGTCTCGGAAAGTTTCCCAAAAGCCATATTCCAGACCTAACAGATCCAAGCGACTTCTTTGGATTCTTTAATCCAAAAGCTCCAAAAGTAATAAGTTCCAACATAATCCTTGAAGGCAAGACCCTCATCAATGTTCTTAGACTATAATTCTTAAACAAAATTATTAAATGATTTCTCTGCAAAAGGTATTCTTTCTCCCTACTAAGCTTTTCTCTCCCCCAAGTTCCACTCCCAATATGATGAATCTCTGACTTCGGAACAATCTTAATCTTATACCCAGCTAACTGTGCTCTCCAACACCAATCAAGCTCTTCAGCATAACTCCCAAAAATCTCATCTAACTTTCCTATTTCCCTAACAACACTCATTCTCATAAGAATACAAACTCCTGAAGCCCAAAATATCTCTCTAACATCATCATACTGGCCTGTATCCTGCTCAATATTATCAAAGATTCTCCCTCTACATACAGGATATCCATAAATATCAATAAATCCTCCACAAGCTGCGGCATATTCGAATTTTTCGCCCTTTCCTTTAAACTTTAAATCTAAAACTTTTGGTTGAACAGCGGCAACTCTCTTATCTTTCTTTATTTCCCCTACAAGCTCCGCCAAGAAATCGGGAGAAACTTCAGTATCATCATTCAAAAGCAAACAGTAATCTGCCTTACTCTTTCTCAAAACATCATTGTTCCCAGCCGCAAAACTCTTATTCTCTTCATTTCTAATAAGGTTAACTTTCCCAAACTTCTTCTTTACCATTTCCCCAGTCCCATCTTCACTATTCTGATCAACAACTGTAACAGTAAAATTGCTATACTTCACTTTATTCAGAGAAAGCAAGCATCTTTCTATATTCTCCTTAGAATTATGAGTAAGTACAATTATCTCTACACTCGGATTTTTCTTCTTACTATCCTTCTCAACCTTACTAACCATAAGAATTCTCCCAGAAAATAGTATTTAAGTATTGCTCTTGTGGAATCTCAATCCAGCTTATAAATAATAGCCCCAGGAACTTGCTGGGCATCATCAATATAGAAAACTTGTAAAACTGTAAGCCTATCTAAAAGTTCATCATTGATAAACTGCCTAATTCTCATATCAGGCTGATGAACATTATTATCAATCAAATAATCTGCATTTGGCTCAAATCCTGAAAGATTGTCCAAATCCCGAGGCCATTCTTCAACTTCTCTATGAGCATAATAAATTGTATAAGGATCAGCCCATTGTCCCAAAATACGACTGTCCTCGGGCGTGTTTTCTCCAATCCAAACAAGAGCTTCCTTCATAGGTCTAAAAGATTCAGTTCTAGAATCAATTATTGGTTTTCCATAATTCCATTGTCCATAAGCAGCCCATACCAAAATAAGAATAACTAAAAGAACTCCAAATACTTTACAATAATGTTTTGAAAAATTATAAATTTTTATTAAAAATAAAGAAGCGAAAGCAAAGACAGTCGGAAAAATCATCATTAAATATCTATCTTCAGCAGCCTTAATAATAAATACAAAGAATATAATTGAAACTAAAAATAAAATAATAAGAAATGCGTGGCTTCTAATCTTTTTTACTTTATTTATCAAGTTTGCTCCAATAAATAACTCAAAAACAGCAAAAATGCCTCCTAAAATAAACAATCCTAAAATAACATTCCTAAAAATATGAGGCATGAATCCAATAACATAATATGCAAAAGCAGGTTTGTCAATCGCGCTCTGAACATAGTTCCCAGTAGCAGGAAATATATTTCCAGAATTAATTAAATTATACACAAAGAAAATAATAAGAGGAATAACTCCTATAATTCCCCCCATCCAGAAATTTTTCTTTGCTAAAACCTTATGCTTCCAAGTAATTGTTAAGAAAATAATATAAGCAAACCCGATCAATCCATGAGAATATCTCATTAAAATTGCCAAAGACAAGAATAGTATTGATAAGCTAAATTCTCTTAATTTCATATCTTCATAACTCTTCAAGAAAAAGTAAATACTAAGCATAGCTAAAAACAAAGAAGGAGTATCAGTCATTATTCTCATAGAATAAAATAAATGAATCCAAGCAATAGAAAAGAAAAATGCAGAAAGCAAACCTATCTTCTCATCATAAAGCTCTTTTCCTATCAAATACATTAAGTATACGGAAGCAAGGGAAGGAAGAATTTCTATTAAAAGAATTGTACCAATTTCTGAGACACCGAGGTTCATCAAAGCAGCCCATATTATAGGTAATAAAGGAGGTCTAATAATCGCTTCTGTAATAATAAAGTGATTTGCATCCCAAAGATGATGAATCATGTTCTTCGCAAGCCCTGCATAAGCTAAAGTATCCCACCAATGAGCTTGGTCCTTTGTAGCAAAAAAGAAGTAAATTCTCACAATTAAGGCAAAAACCATTATCCCAATCAAAGTTATTTTGTATTTATCATTAACAAAGCTCTCAATTTTCTTTTTAGCATTTCTTTTCCTTAATTCTATGTCATGCTCAGATTCCATCATTTTTCTTAATAAACAGTCTTTTATTACTTTGTGCTTTCAACTCTTTCCCACGCATCTTGGTAATGTTCTTTCTTTATCAAAGTATGATAGAAAACTAAAGTCCAGATATACAATCTTACTGGAAACAAGGTTAAAGTGTAGAACAACTCTTTAACATTTCTTGGATATGAAAAAGCCCTATGTCCTTCAAGAATCTCATTTTTGAAGCTCTTCGTTCTCGGAAGTTTTTTCATATTAATATACTTCCCTAAAGTCTCATGACTTTTTGCAGTTCTTTTCTTTTGTTCAACAAATTCTTTTAAGTTTTTAGGAAAATAAACAAAAACCTCTGCCTTATCAGCATAAACAATTTTGTATCCTTTCTCTCTAAACAAATAAGGAACAACAGCATCTTCTGCTACATCCATAGGAAACTTCTTTACAACATTATTTCTAAAAGCCCATAAATATCCAGAGCATTCTAAAAACTCTCCTTTTCTAGCTCTCTTCAATCTTGCCCCATGTGCTCCAGCATCACATAATAAATGACTCCAATATCCATAAATATCTTTTTTAGAATCAAGGCTCTTAGGTCTTCCAGTAACACATCCAACTTTCTCATCTTTGAAAGGTTCTGCTAAATGTTTCAGTCCATTCTTTCCAATAAAAACATCTCCATCACTCAAAACAATTATTCCCCCCTTTAATTTTGGCAAAATCTGATGTAATGCATAGCTTTTTCCCTTCCCAGGATCAACAAATATCTTAACTCTCTTGTCTTTCTTGCCATATTCTCTAGCAATATCTAAAGTCTCCTTATCTGGAGCCACAACCCAAATTCTATACTTTTCTTTCAAATCTTGTTCTAAAAAAGATTCTATAGCTTTACCTATCGTTTTCGGCTCTTTAAATGAGGTAATTATTACTTCTATCATTCATTTTCTGATAGAAAAAGGTATTTAAAGCTTTATTATTAACTCTGAACATGGAAATGCCAATTTCAGAAATAATAGACCGTCTCAGTATTCTAAAATTAAAGATAGAAAGAATCGGAGAGCCACATCTAAAAAAAGAGCAAGAAGCCTTTGAATCTGCTGTTCAAGAGTTCAAAGACAAAGGAACACAAATAAACGATTCCTGGATAGATGAATTATATGAAGTTAATAAAAAAATATGGGATCTTGAATCTGACATAAGAAAGGGAAGAGAAGGAGAACTTGGCCTGGAAGAAGTAGGAAGAAGAGCAATACAGATTAGAGATTTAAACAAACAACGTGTATCTATAAAAAACAGAATAATAGAAGAAACAGGTTTAGGATTCAAGGATGTTAAAATGAATCACGCTTCAGATTAACCCTTCTATCTTCTTAATTATCTTATCCCAGGAGAATTGAGAAACAAACTTCTTTGCGTTATCTCCAATTTTCTCACTTTCTTTAGCAGATAAAACCTTGTTTATCTTACCAGCAAGTTCCTTAGAATTTCCAATTCTAAACAAATGTCCTGTCTTCCCATTTTCAACTAATTCCTTTGCCCCTTTATTATCGCTTGCAATTACAATTTTTTCTCTAGCCATTGCCTCTATAAGTGATTGAGGCATTGCCTCACTCTTACTCGGCAAAACGAAAATCTTACAAGAATCAATTTTCCTTATTTTTTCTTTAATTTCAAATATCCCTTCTGAAAAAACAATTCTACTTTCCAATCTGTGCTTTTTCACCAATTTAGTTAACTTTTTCAAATAATCTTTTTCCGCAGGCCCAACAATTTCCAATTTTATTTTCTTATCTTCAACTAATCTCATTGCCTTAATTGCTGTCTCTATGTTTTTCACTGGAGCAACTCTTCCTAAGAATAGAATTTTATTTTCTTCTTTCTCCTTTTTTTGACTAAAGAAAAGCTCAGGGATCCCATTTGGAATATATTCAATCTTTCTCTTATCAACTCCAAGTTTCTCTAAAATTGGAATTTCCCATTTTGTTATTGCAATTACTTTATTGAATTTTTTAATATTCTTAAGAACAACTTTCTTATAATAGAATCTTAGATAAATTCTTGCTAACAAACTTCTCGTCTTATCATTTTCAACAAAAGGAGCGTGTGTAACTAAGAATACTTTTGCTCCTATTTTCTCTCCAATATCAAGAGCAAAATCTGTATGTTTATGTCTATAACTATGAGCAATAATAACATCTGGCTTAAACTCTAGAACAGCAGATTTAACACTTTCAAAATCCCATTTCATATAACTCTCTCCTCCTAACTTTCGCGCCTTAAATCTCTTTATCTCTACTTTCCCTATTCTGTCTTCTGGTTTTGCTCTTACATCTCCATTTCCCTTTACAAAATTTGAAGAAAACACAACAACTTCATGTTTCTTGCTGAGCCTTTCTGCCTCTTCTCTAACTCTCGCCCAAACTCCACAAATACCTGCAGAAAAATTAGTCAGTTCAAGGATTTTCATGCTAATACTTCATGAAAATACTATAAAAGTCTTTACTTAGGCTTGATCAAGCTAACAGAAGGAAATGGTTCAAATGTGAAAACTTTATATCCTTTCTCTCCAAGGCCATCAAGCCAAGGCTTTATCTTTCTCTTAGCATATTTTTCCATCCAATCTACTTGATCTCTCTCAACAGAGCCGCCTTCAATAATCGTCAGTTCCTTAACTTTTGGAAGCCAAGGCATAACTATTTCTTCTAAGAGATCTGCATGATTCCCTAAATCCACATTGAGAATATCTATAGAATCATATTCATTATGTAATCCATCAACATTTCTCTGATGAAGTCTTACTATTCCAGCATCAATAAATTCTCTCAAATTAGCTTCTGCTTCTGATTTAGGACAAGAATTAAATTCATAATTTTCCCACAAATCATAACAATCCAATCCTCCAATACCATTTTCTCTTAATCCATGAGCCATATGATATGCACTATATCCTGCCTTAGTCCCAAGCTCCACAACTTTCCCAGGCTGATGAGTTCTAATCAAAGAATAAAACAAATCCCCATAATGATTAATTTCAAAATCAATTTTCCATCTAGAATTTTCAATTGCTTCTCTCCAATCTGTAGAATCTGTCATTGAAAACCCACAAACAAGAGGTATATAAATATTTATAAGGTTTATTTTCACTGAAATTTTATCTAAAATGACAAACGAACACATTAATAATCTTCCATCTGGAGTTGTTCTATACGGTGGAGGAAGCCAAGCAAGAATTGTAAGGCCAATCATCGAATCTAATGACTCCAAAATAATTGCAGTAATTGATGATACTCCAGATTTAGAATCTCCTTTCCCAGACATTCCTGTCTATCAAGGGTTTGAAGATTTCAAATCAGACCACACTAATCTATTATTTGGGTTTGGTTTTCTTCTTGCAATAGGAAATAATAAAAATGGAAGAAATGCAAGAAGAAAAGAAGGGCTAGCAGACTTACTTACTTCAGAAAGAATGAAACCAATAACAATTGCTCACGAAACAGCTTATCTTGATCCTCTCTCTAAAGTAGGTAAAGGAACGCAAATAATGGCCGGAGCAAATATAATTGCCTATGCTCAGATTGGAGAACACTGCTTAATAAACACTGGAGCAAGCATAGACCATGATTGCAATATCGGAGACTATGTAGACATTGGTCCACAAGCAACTCTTTGCGGAGAAGTTAATGTAGGAGATAGAGCATATATCGGAGCAAACGCAACGGTTTTGCCAGGAATTATAATAGGAAATGGAGCAGTTGTGGGAGCAGGTTCTGTAGTAACAAAAGATGTCCCTTTAAGCACAATAGTAAAAGGAAATCCAGCAAAATGACAGACAAAATAAGACAATCAGACCCATGGATAACTCAACTCGAAATTGACACAGTCGCAGACATGATGCAAAATGGCTGGAATAATTACGATTACGTAGAAACTTTTGAAAGGAAATTTGCCCAATACCATAACAGAAAACATGCTTTAATGACTCCTTGTTGTACACATGCAATCCATCTTGCTTTACTTTCTATAGGTGTTAATTCTGGAGACGAAGTGATAGTTCCAGAATGTACTTGGACAGCTACAGCAGCCCCAATTACTTACATAGGGGCCACTCCAGTATTCGCAGACATTGATCCTGAAAATTGGTGCCTTTCTCCAGAATCAGTTGAATCAAAAATAACTGAAAAAACAAAAGCAATAATTCCAGTTGATTTATATGGAAACATGCCTGATACAAGTGCTCTTGAGGATCTATCAGAGCTATATGAAATTCCAATAATAGAAGATGCTGCAGAAGCCCTTGGAACATTATACAGGGTTGGAGACAGAGGAGGAAATTTTAAGAAAGCAGGATCTTTCGGCACTGCATCAGTGTTCAGTTTTCATAGAACAAAAACAATTACAACAGGAGAAGGAGGAATGCTTTTGATGGATGATTCAAACATGTATGAACGGGCTTCATTCTTCAGAGATCACGGAAGACATCCTACAATTCCATATTTCACTGTAGCAGCAACTCCAAAATACATGCCCTCAAATCTTGCTGCTTCCGTTGGATACGCTCAATTCCAAAGACTTCCAGAGCTAATAGATAGAAAGAGAGAAATCTTCCTTGCATATAAAGAACGTTTGTCTGATGTCCCTGATCTACAATTCAATCAAGATGATGAAAGAGTATACAACGGAGTCTGGGCAACATCTGTTGTTTTTGGAAAATCTCTTGGATTAAGGAAACCAAGAATTTTAGAGTCTTTGAAAGAAATGGGACTCCCTTCAAGACCTTTCTTTTATCCTTTATCAGTACTTAATGCATACAACTATTATGGCACTGGCTCCATGGAAGAAAATCCAAATGCCTATGACATTTCTGACAGAGGAATTACTCTCCCAGGATCCTATAGTTTAACAAATGGAGAAATAGACAGAATCACTGATGGAATAAGAAAGATAGTAAGAAAATGAAAACTCTAACAGCATCTGTTATAATCCCAGTTTATAATCCAGATCCAAATTTACTAAAAGAAATTGTTTCAAGATTAAAAAAACAGACCGTCAAGCCTGAAATATTACTAATTGATCAAGGCTTGCCTGAATTCATTCAAACTAACATTGGTTTAAAAAAAGCATCTGGTGATGTTTTAATAACATTAAGTCAAGACTGCTTGCCCGAAAATGAAACCTGGCTTGAATCTTTAATAGCTCCCTTCAAAGATAAAGAAGTTGTTGCAACAACTTCTGATTTGGAACTCCCACACAAAACATGGAAAAAATTTGATTTACTTGCAAAGATATTAACAATAAAGGAACAGACAATAATAACTCCAGCTCTTGATGGAAGAGCAACAGCATACCGTTCTTCTGCTCTAAAAAAGATTGGATATATGAACGAATCCCGTGTTACAGTCGCAGGAGATGATGATACTTATCTAAAAATAAAAAAGCTAGGAAAAATAGCTTATCCTCATGCCAAAGTCTTTCACATACACAAATCAACTGGTAAGGAAAGACTGCTTTTAGAATA
The DNA here is from genome assembly GCA_002688015.1 of Candidatus Pacearchaeota archaeon. Lineage (GTDB taxonomy): Archaea > Nanobdellota > Nanobdellia > Pacearchaeales > GW2011-AR1 > ARS1309. Next base: position 17,777 of record NZBT01000005.1, on the reverse strand, counting down.
TAGATATGCAAAAGGTTCTGGAACCTCTTTAAGATTATTCTCATTCAATCTTCCAGGAAGATGGAAAACTTTTCTAAGAATTTTTCCTTTCTTCGGAATCTTCGGTTTCCTAGCAAGATTCCCCATAAAAAGATCCTTGAAGCTCTTCACTCTTTATGCTTTAATCTCTCCTTTGCTCCACGTAATTTACACAGTCGGTTTCTGGAAAGGTTTCTTATTTATAGAAAACTAATCAAAAGGAAAAGCAACACCTTCTTCAGAATTCCAAAGGTCTTCTCCAAAATGATCAGGATCTATTTCTTCAGTATCGGGTCTATTTGCATCATAAGGTTTGTCCATTGTATAAAGAACTATAGCTGTGTCTCCCCATAAAGGCACATATCCATGCCAAATTCCTGGAGGTGTTTTTATTAATTTTCTATCCAGTATTCCAATAATATGTTTTTCTATCTCTAACTCATTTTGTCCCGGAACCTCTCTCACAGCAACATACAATATATTCCCTGCCAAACAAGTAGTATACTCTGTCTGATCCCAATGCAAATGCAATCCCTTTCTAATTCCAGGTTTTACAAAAGAAACTAAATTCTGTCCAAACTGTCCCTCAAACATCTCATCATCAGCCCTAAGTGCCTCAAATAAGTATCCTTCTTCTCCTAGAGCAATTTGTTCAAGTTGTTTAATCTCTAATCCAGTCATGGGACAATCCTCGCTTCAGGAATATGAACAATAAATCTTCCTCCTCTATCTATAAAATCTTTTTCCTTAGCAATTATTTCATCAGCATGATTCCAAGCAAAAAGTAATGCATAATCAGCATCTTTATCTGAATGGAACATTTCTGGACTAACAATTGGAATATGCATTCCTGGAGTCAGCAAGCCTTGCTTAAATGAAGTATTATCAGAAACATAAGTAATCATTTCTGGAGTGATTCCACAATAATTTTGAACAATTGTTCCTTTAGAAGCAGCAGCATATCCAACGATCTTCTTCCCATCTGCTCTTAAACTTTCTAACAAACCAGCCAAGGCAAATTTAGATTGATGAACAGAGTTTGCAAATTCCATATAAGGCTCAATGGTGTGAAGTCCTTGTCTCTTTTCATCTTGTAAAGCGGCTTCAAATCCTTCTGTCTTCTCATATTCTCCTATTCTTCCAGCATAAACCCTCATACTTCCCCCATGAGTCCATTGTCTTTCCGCATCAAATATTTCAAAACCATGTCTTTTATATAAATTATCCAACGAAGTTAAAGAAAAATACCAAGCATGCTCATCATAGATCTGATCATACGCTGTTTTCTCTACTATCTCTCCAATATAAGGATCTTCAGTTACAAAAACTCCTTTGTCATCTAATAAGGTATCTGCTCCTCGCATAACTTCATCCAAATCATAAATATTCAATAATACATTAGCAGAAGAAACAACTCTAAATCTTCCTTTATCTCTCTCAATTCTTTTAGCAAGATCTTCAGTAAAAAATTCAACAACTGTTTCTATTCCATCCCCTTTAGCAACTTCGGCAACATTCCAACTCGGCTCTACACCTAAGACACTAGATATATCCGAAAATCCAGAAAGCATAATCCCATCATTACTTCCTATCTCCAAAACTCTCTTATTGCCCCCTGTCAAAAATCTTTGCTCTAAAGTCTGTGCAAAACTTCTAAAATGCTTTTTCATAAAGTCAGAGGTGCCTGAAAAAAAGGCATAATGTGTCTTCCCTTCTTCATCTGGAACAATATATTGATCATAAGGCACAGTCTCCTTTAACTGAACCATCTTACAATCTCCGCAAAAATTCAATCCAAGATTAAACTTAAATTCCTCTTTTCCTGCATCTTCAGGCCTAACATAAGCATTAGCTACAGGCATCTTCCCAAGATTAAGGAAATTAGTAACATTTTTACTATCACACAATTTACATTCCATATCTTCTTTCTCCATAATATCTTTAAATAGTTTATTGTGATGCTGAATGATAATAATCTTTATTAAGCACATTCTTACAATCTATTCAGGTGTAAAAAGATGAATCTACTTGTTACAGGCGGTTTAGGGCATATAGGATCTAAACTAATAAGACATTATTCTTCAAGAGAAGATGTTGAATTGATAAGAATATTTGATAATTTATCAACTCAAAGATATTGTTCCCTTTTTGATCTTCCTAGATCAAAGAGATATGAATTTATTGAAGGAGATGTGAGAGATCCTAAAGGGTTTGCTCCAGCATTTGAGGGAATAGACACGGTAATACATTTAGCTGCAATCACAGATGCTCCTGCAACAATAGATAACGAAACGGAAACTTCCAATGTAAATTTCGAAGGAACTATAAACGCTCTTAGAGCAGCAGAGTCAGCAGGAGTAAAAAAATTCTTATTTCCCTCAACAACATCAGTCTATGGGGAAGCTGAAGGCTTAGTTGATGAACTTTCTCCAAACCTAAAGCCAGCAACACCTTACGCGATATCAAAATTAGAAGCAGAAAAAACGGTTTCTTCCTTTCCATTCTCTACAACAAGTGATTTAGAAACAGTCATTTTGCGAAAAGGAACAATTTTTGGAAATTCAATTGGAATGAGATTCCACACAGCAGTAAACAAATTTGCTTATTTAGCTGCTTTGGGATTGCCTTTAACACTTTGGGAAGATGCTCTAGATCAGAAGCGCCCTTATCTTGGTCTAGATGATTCCATCAGAGCTTATGAATTTCTCGAGCTTTCTGGAGAGCCTAGGGAAACATACAATGTCTTAACAGGAAATTATACTGTAAGAGATGTAATTGATACAATAGGAAAATTTGTTCCAAATGTCAATATAGAAATGACAAAATCTCCAATTCTGAATCAAAAATCTTATGAAGTTTCTGATGAAAAGATTAGATCTCTTGGCTTCGTTCCTCAAGACAATTTAGAATCGCAAATAGGAGCAACAATTGAGCTTTTTAGAGGTATAAGGAATGACAGAAGATAATTACAAATCTGCTTTTAAGGGAAAAAATATAATGATTACTGGAGGCCTAGGGTTCATTGGATCTAATCTGGCTCATGCTCTTGCCCCATTATCTCCAGAAAGAATAGTAATAGTAGATTCTTATCTAGAAGGGCATGGAGCAAACAAATACAATTTATCTGGAATAGAAGATATTGTAGAAATCCCTTCCGAGTTTTCAGGAGGAATTGATATAAGAGACAACAAGAATTTTTCTCCCTTGCTCTCTGGAATAGATTATATTTTTAATCTTGCAGGTTCAATTAGTCACATAGGAAGTAAAAAGGACCCTCTCAAAGATTTACAATTAAATCTTGAATCTCATGTATCTTTCTTACAATCTTGCAGAACTTATGTCGAATCTGGTGGAAAGCCTCCTAAAATCATTTTCGGAGGAACAAGAGATCAATATGGAAAATTGCCAGAATCTACGCTTCCTGTAAGAGAAAATACTCTTCATGAAGACCCAGCAGATCCCCAAGGAATTCATAACCAAGCAGCAGAGTTTCACCATTTATGGTATAGAAATTTTGGAATTCAAGCTTCTTCCCTCAGATTAACAAATACCTTTGGCCCAAGACACCCAATGCAAAATCCAAGTCAAGGCTTTCTAAACTGGTTCATTCGCTTGGCTTTAGAAAACAAAGAAATTGAGCTCTGGGGAGGAGGAGAAGCACTACGTGATTTCAATTATGTTGATGATGTAACAGAGGCTTTCCTAAGAACAATGGCTTCTGATGAAACTGATGGAAATGTATACAATTTAGGAAGTTATATAAGAAAATCTGGAAGAGTAAAAGATATGGGGGACAATGCAAGAACCGTTTCTGAAGCAGCACACGCAATAGTTGAGAAAGCTGGCTCTGGATCCTGTCGTGTAATCCCATACCCTGAAGATAAAAAAGCAATAGAGCCAGGACATTTTTGCGCAGATGCGACAAAAATATATGAAGAAGTTGGTTGGCTTCCTCGAACTTCTTTCCAAGAAGGTATAGAAAAAACTCTTGGATTCTACAAATCTGAAAGGGAGAACTATAATTTTTAAAATGATACCAATAGGAGACTTAAAAAGACAATATCAACAAATAAAGTCAGACATAGATTCAGCAATTTCTCGTGTTCTAGACAGTGGATGGTATGTTCTAGGAAAAGAGCTTTCTTTCTTCGAATTAGAATTTGCAAATTATTGCGGGAAAAAATACGGAATTGGTTTAGGAAACGGATTTGACGCTCTCCATCTCACTTTACGTGCTCTCAACATTGGTCCCGGAGATGAAGTAATAACCGTTCCCAACACAGCAATTCCAACAGTAGCTGCAATTACAGCCTCAGGAGCAACTCCAGTATTTGTAGATGTCCGGGAAGACAGCCTAATAGATCCATCAAAAGTAGAAGATGCAATAACAGAAAACACAAAAGCGATAATGCCGGTCCATCTCTATGGGGATGTTTGTGACATAAATTCTCTAAATGTTATATCAAAAATGCACGATGTTCCAATAATAGAAGATTGTGCCCAAGCTCATGGAGCTTTCTACAAAGAACAGACTGTTCCCATCTCAAATATCGGTTGCTTTTCATTTTATCCTTCAAAGAATCTCGGAGCTTTAGGAGATGCAGGAATGGTTGTAACAAATAATAAATCTCTCTCTGAGAAATTAAAATTGCTAAGACATTATGGCCAATCAGATAAATATCATGCTAAAATCTCTGGCTTTAATTCCAGACTTGATGAATTACAAGCAGCCATATTAAGAACAGAACTGCCTTATCTTGACTTTTGGATGAGAGAAAGAAGAGCAAGAGCTGCTGTATATACAACTTCTTTATCAGATATTGTGGACACACCGATAGAAAAATTAGATACAGCACACGCTTACCATCTCTATGTAATTCAAACAGATCAAAGAGATGAATTGAAAGAAGGGTTAAATGAAAGAAATGTAGGTTCCGACATACATTATCCAATTCCATTACATTTACAAGAAGCATATTCTCATTTAGGCTATCATGAAGGAGACTTCCCTGTAGCAGAAAGGCTCTCACAAAGAATACTTTCTCTTCCTATATTTCCCCAATTAGAGGACAAAGAACAAATGAAAGTTATAGAATCGGTTAGATCAGCACTTGAATAATAAAGATTATAAATCCCTCTGCTCCCAATTAATAATGAGAAAAACTCTAAAATCTGATTTATCAAACTTCAAAATAGATTTCATGAACGTTGGGTTCGGCCGTTCAGGAACAAGATGGCTTGCTTACTGCCTCGCCGAACATCCAGAGATAAGCATGTCTCCTTTCTGCATTACAACTGAAATAAACTATTTCCCAGAAGAATATGAATTAATGGGAATCAAAAACTACATAAAAAAATTCGATGGATGCGATTTCAATAAAATAGTTGGAGAAGTTAGCTGTACACCTATAATGAATAAGCGTTCTGCAAAAATAATAAAATCCCTATTCCCCGACGTAAAAATAATTATCTGTCNAAGAGATGAATTAGCAAGAGCAAAATCGGGACAAAAAGCAGCCCAACTAATTGGTCTTCAGAAAAATCCAAAGCTTAAAATGATAAATCAAGAAGAATACATCTCTCCTTTCAGAGATGTCTTTGGGAAGAACCTATTTATTTTTAATATGCAAAATGATAGACAAAAAGAATTAAACAGATTATACAAATTTCTTGGAGTCAAAACCTTTGTCCCCCCATCCCTAAATGCAAGAGTCGGAGAAGCAACAGCACATAAAACTCGTTTAACTTTAGTAAGAAAATTAATTAACACAATTCAGCCAAAATTGAGAAAAAACAAAAAATTATATTTCTTTTTGAAGAGAACTCTTCATCTCGATCGTGGTTTCCAAATATTTTCTTCAAAAGTCTAGTTAGTCAACAAAAACTCTTTCCCCATTCTTTACTCTATCTATTATTATTTTGGATATTTCAGGACGCATAAACCATTCTGGAGGCATCTCTCCTCTTTGAAGCATTTCTCTCGCTTCTGTTCCAGATATATGAAATTTCTGCTCCTCAGGATGTTCTATCAAAGGAGTATCATGAACATATCTCTTCTCAACATCAGAGTAAAAGACATTATCAAACTTTACTGGAATGACTCCCAGCTCTTGCTCTGAAAACCTATCAAAAATATCATGGCTTGCTTTAGGATGATAAAAATCCTTAACTCCTGTATGATCTCTTCCAACTATGAAATGTGAACATCCAAAATTTTTCCTAACTAGTGCAGTAAATATTGCTTCTCTCGGCCCACAATATCTCGAATATGAAGCAAAACTACACAACAAAACCTTTGAATTAGGATAAAAATGCTCAATCATATTCTCATAAGCACCAATTATCACATCTGCTTCAAAATCTCCAGATTTCTTCTTTCCAATAATTGGATGCACAAAAAGACCATCACATAAAGCCCTTTTCATTCCCTCTAATTGAATAAACTCATGGCTTTTATGTATGACATTTCTTGTATGAAATCCNATTACTTTACTCCAACCTCTTTCTCTAAATATCCTTCTTGTTTGTTCTGGAGTTAATTCATAAACTTTGTAAGGCGATCCTCGTCTCTTAATCAACGTTATCTTTCCTCCTAACAAAAAGTTTCCTTTTTCCAATAATTTTCTAACTCCAGGATGTTCCAAACTTTCTGTTCCAAATATTTTCTGAACAGAAGACTCTTTGTTAATCTCATAAACCTCTTCTAAGTGTAGAATCCCATATGTCTCCTTATCTCCCTCATAAACTAATGCTATATCTTCTCCAGGCACAAATTCAGAAACTTTTTGAGCATCCATCATTAACACAACAGGAAGAGGCCAGACAGTCCCATCAGAAAGCTTCATATTATCTAAAACAGATTCAAAATCTTCTTTTTTCATAAAACCTTCAAGAGGACTAAACGCACCGATTCCAATCTGCTCAACATCCATTAATGTCTCCTCATCAATTTCTATCCTTTTGCTAGGAAGTTCCTTGTCTCCCAAATAATCGGGTTTAAATCTATTCACTAATCTGCCTCCATGAGGCTCAACAAGCAATCCTTTCTCATTCTCGGAAGATAAGTAATCTGTTTCTGCAATTCTTCTTATTAAATCATCTTTGTCTTTGGCACCAATTAACTCAACTTGCTTTATCAAATTCTTTAGGACATTTAGGGTTTCAACAGGATATTTTCCAACTGCTGTTTCTTTAGTCAATGCAATTCCAGTAGCTCCATCCAAAATAGTGTTAATAATATCATTAACTTCAGCCCTATTTGGTTTAAGAGAAATAGACATTTGCTCAAGTGTATTTGTAGCAACAAAAACTTCTTTTCCCATTTCTCTAACTTTCTCTATTATATATTTTTGAATAAATGGAATCTTCTCTAAAGGAACTTGCGTGCTCAAATCTCCTCGATCTATTAAAACGCCATCAGAAACTCTAGCAATATCCAAAAAATTATCTAATCCATCTTTAGATTCTATCTTAGAATAAATTCTTGCTTCAGGATAAATCTTTCTAAATTCTTCAACATCATACTTTGATCCCATAAAAGAAAGTGTAAAAGTCCTTATTCCATATTTCTTAGCCAATTCAACAGCTTTCAAGTCTTTTCTACTAAATGCGGGAAGTTTAAAGGTAGGGCTGTCAACATGGGCTGCCTTTTTCCCTCCAATCTTCCCCCCAATCAGCGTTCTACAAGTAATATATCCTTCTCTGTTTATCTCCTTTGTACTAACAACTCTAAACATTAAAGAATCAAAGTCTATTGCAAGCAAATCTCCTTCTCTTAACTTCTCTGTAACTTCTAAGGGCCTTAGAAATATATCTTTAGAACTACATTGAACTCTATCTTTATGAATTCTAACGATACTTCCCTCCTCAAAAGTTATTTCATCAGTATTTCCAGATCTTATTTGACTTCCTTCAGTATCTAAAATTATGGGGATCTCAAAATCCTTTATTTTCAAAATCTTAGATTCTATATCTTCTTCTTCTGTGTGACTAAGGTTAATTCTAAAATAATCGGCCCCTCTATCTCTTAATTTTTCTATTATCTCCTTACTATCTGAATTAGGTCCAATAGTAGCCAACACCTTAACTTTTTCCATACACTTCTTGTAACAAGACAATTTAAAAACTTTTATGTGAAATAAACTACTTTATAAATCCATTATTTCTTGTTTCTTTATGGTAAAACTGTCAATAATCATACCAACGCACAATGAAGAATCAGATATATCTAGTTGTCTCCAATCTCTAGAGAAGCAAAGCTTTTCTGATTTCGAAGTAATTGTAGTAGACGATGGATCAACAGATGATACTCTAAAAATTGTAAAGAATCATAAAGGAAAATTAAAGATAAAAATTATCAAAGGCCAACACAAAGGGCCAGGATTTTCCAGAAATTTAGGAGCAAAATCTGCAAAAGGAGAAATACTCATATTTATCGATGCAGATATGACTTTCCATAAAGATTATCTTAAAAACCTTACAAGTCCTATAATAAAGAATAAAAAGATTATTGGAACATGCCATGATTATGAATTAGTAGAGAACATTTCTAACATTTGGAGTAGATGCTGGGGACGTGTCCGTGTATCTAAGAAAGAAGCTAAGAACATAACAATCTTTAGAGCCATCAGACGTTCCGTGTTTTTAAAACATGGAGGATTCGATTCCAAATATGGTTATGCGGATGATCAAACCCTATTTTTTAAATATAAATTAAAGCCAGTTGTTGCTCCAAATAGTACATGTTATCACAAAAATCCTGAAACTTTAAGAAAAGTCTTTAATCAAAGCCGTTGGATTTCTGCATCTTTTGATCATAAAATTTTAAATCTGCCCTTATTAAAATATCTAATCCCATTAATATTAGTTTTAATCTCTCCAATAGCAATTCCGATATTATCTGTAAAAAAAGCAATCAAAAACCATGATTTGGCAATCATCTTTCCTTGGATGCTTATCTTCATGACTCTACGTTATTTCGGCTCAATATCTGGAATATCAAGAAAAATTTATTTAAACTTGAATTACCGTTAAAACAACATGGAAGACGTTAGACAAAAATCAGACAAGTTAAGGTTCAAACATATTAACAAATATCTTAGAGGAACAGAGATTCTAGACATAGGTTCTTCAGAAGGATTTCTTCATAATTTGTTAAAAGAAAAGAACAAGAAAAAGAAATTTTACACTCTTGATACCTCAGGAAATGTCGATTTTAAAGTTAATCTTGATTCTCCAGAAAAGTCAAAACCCATCAAAAAAAGATTTGATACAATAATTGCAGGAGAAGTAATAGAACATCTTGAATCCCCAATTGCTTTTATTAGATACTGTAAATCTTTACTAAAGAAAAACGGAAGAATAATTCTAACAACACCTAATGCGATTGGTCTTCAGTATTTCTTAAAGCAAGATTGGTGTGTTCATTATAAAGATTATCGGGGGCACACGCAAACATTTACAATGCCAATGCTAAAAAGAATATTTTCAGACTTAGGATTCAAAATAGCAAAAACAGATTACATCAACGCATTCTGGATAAGAAATCCGGCCCAGTATCTCTCTCTTGTAATAAAGAAGATTCGTCCTGACTTACTGGTTGTGGCTGATTTATCGGCTCAGTAATTTGCTCTCCAGTTGAAACTTCAGGAGCCTTTTTCAAGCTAACAATGCTAGGTCCTGGAAAATTATAAGATTCAATTATATCATTTTTTGCTTCTTCCGTTGATTTAGGAAAAAAGAATTTAGTATTTCTAAAAAGAGTAGAAATTGTTTGCCAATCAAGTTCAGCATGAGTTGGACCCATACCAGGATAATCTGCGTATCCTAGTAATGTAACATTTAGATTTTGTTGATCTAAGTCTATTTTTATTTGCTCAAATGGTCTCTCTAATAAAAAGGGAGTAATACTGTATACAATAGGCTTTAATCCTTCTATAGCCATTCCTGCTGCAACTCCAATCATTGTTTGCTCACAAACACCTAGGTTAAAGTATCTATGAGGAAACTTATCTTTAAATGCATTAAACTCAAATCCTAAATCTCCGGTTATGAAAACCATATCTTGATCCTTCAAAGCAAAGTCAATCAATAAATCTTTACATACTTTTCTCATTCTAACTCCTTTTGGGCAATTTTATATTCTATCTCATCAGGCATCATTGTATGCCACTTTGGAACATTCTCCATATATGTTACTCCCTTTCCTTTCACAGTATTCGCAACAATCACCTTTGGCTTGCCCTTTGTTTCTCTTCCAAAGGCCCACACAAGCTCCTTAAAAGAATGTCCGTCAATACTTAAGACATCACATCCAAAAGCCTCAAATTTCTTTCCCAACTCTCCTAAAGATAGAATATCACTAGTCTTTCCTAAAGTCTGAAGATCATTATTATCAACAATTATAACCAAATTATCAAGATTATTATGTGATGCAATCAAAGCACTTTCCCATGTAGTTCCTTCTTGACATTCAGCATCACTCATTAAAACATAAACCTTTCCTTTGCTTCTTCTTAGTTTCTTTCCAAAAGCCATACCAAGCCCCATAGGCAAGCCATGTCCTAAGCTTCCTGTAGTTACATGTATCCCATTTTCAGGATCTCTTTCAGGATGCCCCGAGATTATAGGATTAAATCCCTTCTCCTTCAAAATAAGATAATAAGGCAAACAAGCATGTCCCTTACTTAAGATAAATTTATCTTCTGGAGTCATAACTTCATCATACAATGTAAGCAAAGTCTCGATAATAGAGAAAGCTCCTCCAATATGGCCATGTCCTCTATTGTAGGCCATATCAAGTACCTCTCTCCTAAAACGTTTTGCCTTCCTCTCAAAAGCATCTGAGTCCATATCTTCTATTAAAAAATGTTGTTTAAAAGCTTTTATGTGTTTCAGAACAAAAAACAATAATAATTAAAAAGCTCCATCTATCTCTAAATCGATGTTAACAAAGAGGATTTTACAAGACATAGAAAAAGAAATTTTGCCCGAATTCAAATCTGAAATTTTAAACCTATCTGGAAAAACAATATTATTAACTGGGGGAAATTCCTTGCTCGCAAGTTATCTCGTTGACTCCTTAGTTCTTTGTAATTCTTCCTTACAGAATAAAATAAAATTGATTATAATAAATAAAAATCCAATGACTTCTGACTCCAGACTTTCACATCTTCTTAAAGATGAAAATGTTAAATTCATACAGCAAGATGTTGGACGTCCCTTTTCTCTCCCTTATAAAATAGACATAATCATTCATGCCGCTTCAAGATCAAATCCTCAAGCTTTCAAAGAAGATCCAGTAGACACAATTCTTGCTAATACTCAAGGTCTCTATCATTTATTAGAATATGCAAAGCTCCATAAAGTTGAACAATTCCTTTTCTTTAGCAGCGGAGAAATTTATGGAAATCCTTCAGATATACAAACTTCTCTGACTCCGACTTCTGAATCTTTCTCTTCCGTAATCTTACCTCCAGAAGACTTAAGAGTTAGTTATATTCACGCGAAAAGGCTTTCAGAAGCTCTTGGTTTCGCATATAATAAACAACATAACGTTCCATTCAAATCTGCAAGAATAATGCTTGGATACGGCCCTGGAATAAGAGACGATGGAAAAGTAATTTCTGATTTCTTCAATTCTGCAATAAACAAAAATGAAATCACCATATGGGATCATGGAGATGCTACTCGTGTATTTGCATATGTTTCTGATGTTGCGAGAGCTCTTTTCTATATTCTATTCAAAGGAGAAGATGGACAAGCATATAACATAGGAGGGAATAATGAAGAACTTATTTCCATCAAAAACCTTGCAGACACAATCGCATCTGTCGTTTCTGAAAAAAAGGGAACACCAGTTCCAGTCATTCCAAACATAAAGAATCGTTCTCCTAGAGAGATTCCAGACACAAGAAATTTGAATATAGAAAAAATAAAGGCCCTCGGCTTTTCCCCCAAAGTTCCTTTACAAGAAGGATTAGGAAGACTACTAGAACATTATACGGAGCAGGGAAAATTTAACGAAAGATTCTAAGGGGATTCTTAAAAGGCGCCTTTAAATAATAATTTCTTAACTCTTTATCTCCAACATTAATACTATCTCTAAGTCCTGTAAGATAATTAGAAAATCTAAACAAAGGATAAGTGCTCTTTCCAAGAGCTTTATTTATAGGAACAAAGTTCCTTGTCTTCATAAGAAGTTTAACAATATTCTTAGGAAGATGATAATTAATATAAAGAACAAATAAAGTGTTCACAACACTATTTTCTAAAAGCATATGATTCTTTGTATAAACTTCCTTAAATTCATCTTTTATTATTCCTTCTTTCTTAGCTTTATCAAGCAATCCTGTTCCGGGATATAAAGTTAAAGAGAATAAAAAGAAATTAACAGGCTTCTTTAAACTTAAAATAAAATCAAGACTCTCAAGCCGAGTTTTATCTGTTTCCCAAGGATTATCAAGTATAAAATCATAACATATAGTCATCTTATGTCTATACTTTTCAAGAATTTTAACAGTCTCCTCAACTTGTTTCCTTCCAATATATCTTCCGTAAATTTCTTTGTTTACGTAATCATCTATACTTTGAACTCCTATTTCAAGTCTAATCAGCCCAGCATCAGCTAACATTTCTATTTTCTCTTTATTCATAGATGTTGGAGTAGAAGCACAGAAAAATGGTATGCCAATCTCTTTTTTATAAGCTTCACAAATTCCTCCAAGATCTTCAAGACTTCTTGTACAAAAATCATCATCGACAAAACCAACCATCGTTCCCTTAGGAAGAACTTTTTTAGCTCTTCTCAGTTCTTCCATTATATGCTCCTTATTTCTTTTTCTTATAATCGCATATTCAGGCTTTATCTGTATCAAGCAATCATTCAAACAATATTTACATCTATATGGGCAACCCCTACTCGTTATAATAAAGTAGTATTTCCCATATTCTTTCTTAATAAGCTCTTTATTTTCAGCTAAGCTTTTTATTTTTCCATTATGATAAAAGTAAGTCTTCTCATAATCGAATTTTGGAACAGGAAGAGTATTAACATCCTTCACTATCTCTCCAAGTTTATTCTTTATTACTTTCTCCTTCTTTTTCACATATAAATTTTTAATCTTGTCTGTAGACTTCTTCTTATCCATCCTATCTACAAGCTCCATTAATGGCTCTTCTCCCTCTCCAACACAAACATAATCAACATAATCCCAACATTCTTCAGGCCTCACAGTAGGATGAACTCCCCCAACAATTAAAGGTACTCCAAACGACTTAAGTTTAGTAGCAAGTTTAGTAAACCCAACATAAGTATTAGTCATGCAAGAAGTTCCAATTAAATCAGCATCTTTACAAAGAGGTTCCAATTCCAAAATAACTTTATCTAATTCCTCATCACTTATGTTTCCCAAGCCAGGAAAAGGCACATGAATATACAAGCACTCATGCCCTTTTTCAGCCAACATTTCCTGCATAATTGGAAAGAAAATGGAGGAGCAGCCTTCTATACTAATTAAAACAACTTTCATTTTAAATTATCAAAAATAATCTCTTTTATTCACAAGTCGATTATAGATATAATTGAATTCCCCTCTTGCAATTAATTGAAGCATACTCTTTGCAGAATAACGCATCCCATCAAATTTAGACAAATAACCACTAAACTTAGAAAGCAACATAGGATGTTTCTCATGAAATTTATTCTTAAACATATGTCTAATCAAAGCATTAGGTATCAATCTCTTCCCAAGCAAACCATAATAGTAAAGTATCAAATATTTTCTAACTTCTTTTTCAGGAACTGTTTGTAATACTCTATTTTCAGAATCCATACTTGCCACATCAGTTATCTTTATCTTCCCCTCTTTTAATGCTCTGTCTGTTATTTCATAATTTAAGTAATAGGCAAGCTTGTTTACCTGTGGCTTAAAAGGTTTCGGAATTTTAAAGACAAAATCAAGACCCTTTATCAAATCTTCTTCAGTTTCAAACTCAGAGAAAATAAAATCATATTTCTTTTCTTGACTTTCATATCCCCTTTTAGCAGCTTCAACCGATTCCTCTTCAAACTCCTTTCTAATCCTTTCTAGCAAAACTTCCAAATCAAGTCCTAAAATTTTTGTCAATGCCCCAGCTAAAGCCATATTCAAATTAATCTTATGTTCTTCAAAACTTTCATAAGACACAATGAAACCATTATCTTTCAATTCATTCTTATGAAGCTCCAATGTCTTATCATCCAAAGAAATAATTCCATCAAATCTAGATTCAAAGCTCCCTATTTTCTCATCAGAAATTGAAAGAATGTTGAAATTGTGCCCTCCCCTAATCAAAGAAGGATAATCTCTATAGTTAAATATAAAATAACCATGCTTAGAAAGAATATCTGCGACAATTCCAGATATCTTATTTATCCCTTGACCTGCTTTCCCCCCAATTAAAATATTAAGCCTCATTTTGATTAATTGACTAAAAATTAGCCACTATTAAAACATTCCTGTACAAAACAAGCATAGTCTAAATTTGATGGAACATAAATGTTTAAAAAATGAAATTTTCTATAAATAAAACATTAAAATGATTGATAAAGCAAAAATCTCTACAAAAAACAAATTTAGAAGTTTTCAAAAATCTCCTTTATACGCTTCTTTAAAAAAAGTAGACCTTTTAAGAAAAACAAAGACAACTCTTGGCGAATTACATTGGAGATTGTTCCCTGCTAAATACAGATTACATGATGATCCTATTCAACATCAAGTAGTCAAACTTTTAGGAGAAAAATTAGAAACAACATCAATAATAGAAACAGGAACATACATGGGATATAGCACAAGTCTTATGGCTGAATTTTTTCCCAACAAAAAGATCTACACCTCAGAAATAAACCCAGTGCATTATGCAAAATCAAGGAAGAATTTAAAAAAATTCAAGAACGTAAAAGTTTTCAAGGGAACTTCTCCCCAATTCTTAGAACATCTAATAAAAAACAATCTTCCAGGAGAAATTCCTTTCTTCTACCTTGATGCACATTGGCTTGATAATTGGCCTTTAGAAGATGAAATGGAAATTGTTACAAGAAAAATAAAGAAAGCAATAATTATGATTGATGATTTCAAGATTCCAGGCCAAATCCAATTTAAATATGACAAATACAAAGAAAAAGAATGTTCTCTCGATTTAATAAAACCAAGAATGTCAAAGAAAAATAAATATAATCTCTTACTTCCGAAATATGGAGAAGAAGTTTTTCATGGAAGATACCATCCAGATCTTGCAGGATATCCTTTAATCTTTCAAAATATGGAAAAAGAATTTTCTTCTCTTCTCAAAAATGAATTTATTAAAAAACATTTTGATGACGCAAGTAGCTTATTAAAATAATCTACTTTTTCTTTCCTTTTTTTTCGAGAAGTCTCTTATAAAGATACTTAGCGATGTATGGTTTTCCAAACATAGAGTGCAATAACAACTTATACAGATAAAGATCAAAAAACAATCTCCCCTTATTTTGAGATGCCCTTAAAGGAGCTTCAAAAGCAGGCAAAACTACTCCTCCAATTTCCTCATAAACTATCGGCTTTTCGCTTCTTACCTGTATTAAAGGAGACAAAATAAAACTTACCCTCTCTTCCGTAAACAATCCCTCTTTATTATCATCAAAATCTTTAAACTTATCAAGATTCTTCACAAAAAAGTCCTTAGTAACAACAAGCTGACACAAATCAAGAAGACTAAAAAACCTGTCCTTCTTCAAAGCCTTAAAGGAAGGCTCAGCATAGAATGATAAGTAATCACCAATTCCATTTGAATACAAATAATAATCGCAACAACTAATCTCTTTCCCTGTTTTTTTCAAACCATAAGCCTGAAAATAATTTCTATGTTTAGAGATTCTACATCTTTTACTTGTAAACGCAACATAATCACTATTTTTCACTTTATCACTTAAGCTCTCTTCATCAAGTTTTAATTCAGTCTCATCTATTTCAATAACTTTCTTATTCAGTTTCGGCAATCCTACCTTTCCCAAGTTTTCCTTTCCTTCTTTCTTTAAAATATCTTCAAAAATTTTTCTAAATTCTGCTTCTTGAGAATATGTCTCCAAAACTTTTTTGTAAGCCCTTCCCTCTATTTCTCTTCTTTCTTTTTCATTCTTCAAATAATATTTAACTTTCTCTAACAAGTCTTTCTTATCCTTAAATGTAACAAGCTCTTTATCTTTTTTCAATAAGTCATGATAAACTTTGAAATGTTCTGTTAAAATAAACGATTTACATGCAGAAGCTTCAAAAACTCTCGACTTAAAACTTGGCTTTCCTTGATAATTTTTTGAAAAACTCAAGTTTATTTTACTTTCATTAAGAACTCCAATCATCTCTTCTTGGCTCAATTTTCCAAAGTAAATATCCTTAAGCTCTGGATGTCTTTCCCATCCTGCTCCAAACACCCGTATATCAATTCCGTTATCCTTCAGAAATGTAACAAGCTCCGCCCTATCTGCCATAGGGGTCCCAATAAATGTTGCATCATACTTTTTTTCCAAGTCTTTAGGACAGAAATCATTAGTATTAACTCCATAAGAATAATATGCATTCTTTATCCCTTCTGGTTTATATTTATGAAAGTATAATTTATGGCTCACTAAAGGAAAGTCCACAAACAAGGAGTAATACCTTGTATAAATCTCAAACTTAGTGTCATCATCCCCAAAAAAATTAACAACTCTTGTTTTAGGAGAAACTTCTTTTATCTTTAATAAAGTTTCAATATCAAACTCATCATAAATAAGCCACAGATAAATAAAATCAGGCTGCTCTTTTTCCACAACTTCTAAGAATTTCTTATTCATTGCCTTAATTCCATACTTATATGAATACTCTTGAGGATCAAAAGTCACAAACTCCTTAAAAATTGCCTTCAATGGAGAATGCCAATTTTGATATGAAAAGTATCCTTTATTGTGACAAGCCCACGCAACAAAAAGCATTTTCTTATCTAATTTTTCCATTGAAATTCTAAAAATCTGAGACTTAAAAGCTTATGTGTATAATCCCGAGAATTAACATAATATATAAATACCAATATTTAATGAGAACTCTATGGACATACTAATCACTGGAAATTGTGGCTATGTCGGCTCCATTATGACTGATCTCTTTCTTAAAGAGGGTCATAAGGTCATAGGATACGATATTCTCATGCACGGAAAAGAACACATGATTCATTTTGAAGACAATGAAAACTATGAGTTCCATAAAGGAGACACAAGAGATTTCGATAAAATAGAGCCCCTAATAGAAAAATCAGACGTTGTTGTTCATTTAGCTGCAATACCTAGAGTTGACGACTGTCTTGACATAGAGCCAGAGATGTACGAAATCAATAGTAATGCATCAATAGAAATAGCCCGGCTTTGCTTAAAACATGATAAAAAAATAGTTTTCGCATCAACTTGTAGTGTTTACGGCATGTTAGAAGACGATAATGAAAT
Source organism: Candidatus Pacearchaeota archaeon (assembly GCA_002688015.1). GTDB lineage: Archaea > Nanobdellota > Nanobdellia > Pacearchaeales > GW2011-AR1 > ARS1309. The sequence continues at coordinate 268 of NZBT01000005.1, read as the reverse complement.
TACTGAGGAATCAGAAGCAAATCCTACAACAATATATGCAAAAACAAAAGCAGAAGCAGAATTAGGAATCCAAAGGCTCTGTCCAGACGCGTTAATATGTAGATTTGCAACTGCTTATGGCTTCTCTCCAAGAATGCGTTATGATTTATTTATAAATGAAGTCACTCGTGATGCTTATGTAAAGAAAAAAATAGAATTGTTCGATCCAAAAGTATGGAGATGTTTCATCAATACAAAAGATATGGCTCGTGGCGTTCTCTTTCTTTTA
>NZBT01000004.1 GCA_002688015.1 Candidatus Pacearchaeota archaeon | reverse complement strand
GTTATCCAACTAAATGTACATGAAGGAACATCAAATGTAGCTCCAGTTGGAAGATTGGATGCGCTACATGTAACAGTATCTCCATCAAGATCACTAACTCCTAATGCAAAGCTTAATGTATCTCCCTCAGTAATTTGTTTATCTTGAATTTCAGTAATTACGGGAGGTCTGTTTACATTTCCAACAGTTATTGTTATACTTTCACTGTCGGATAATGGAGGAACACCGTTGTCTGTAACTGTAAATAATACATTCGGATAATTGCCATCATCATCACTATCAGTTACCCATGTAAATGTACAACTTACATCATCAAATGTAGCTCCAGTTGGAAGATTGGATGCGCTACATGTAACAGTATCTCCATCAAGATCACTATGTGCTAATGTAAAGCTTAAAGTATCTCCCTCAGTAATTTGTTTATTTCCAATTGGATCAAGCACAGGTTCCAAATTAACATCGCAACATTCATATCCTGGCTGTGGAGAAAGTGAGAGGTATTCGTATTCAACTCCAAACAACTCCAAAACAAACTTCTTAATCTTTTCAAAAGCATCATCTTGAGGAGGAGAAGTTGCCACACCATTAGGACAAGTACCAACAGGAAGACAAGCCCCTCCCTGAGCAGAACAAATATTAGGATCGCAAATAGCAGCCTCTCCACTAAGACTAATTACAGCCTCGTCATTAATAACTGATAAATCCCCTTGTCTCTGAATATAAAAATAAATATCTTGATTAGCAATAAGTTCTGTATTCTTCAAATTAAATAGAACATTTTGTGTATTGCCTTCTAAAAGAGTTGCAGTTTGTGGATTTGATTCTGTAATCACCCAAGTAGAAGGAGAACTATCCTCATTAGGAGAATCAAGCTTTTTATAAATTTTAGAACAAGTAACACTAAGATCATCAACCCATCCATCTTCTGTTCCTCCACTAACAGTTGCTCTAACTCTCCACTTCAAACCAGTTGCAAATGGATTATCAAAATCCGTAACAACTCTTTGTAGCTTATGATAATTCCCATCCTCATTAGCAGTATCTCCCCAAATACACTGGGTGTTGTCCACCATCCAAATATTTCCACTCAAAATATAATCAAGACAAATATATTCATTACTATCCCAAGAAGAATCTGTCTTTGCATAAACTTCAATAATGCATTCATCATAAGAAGAAATCTCAGCTAGAGATAATCCATTCTTAATAGTCATAGTATCACTATTAGCAACCCCATCAACAAGAATAGCGTCCGTTCCAGAATGTGCTTGTGAAGTAGTATGCCTCCACTCAGCACTAACATCATACATATTATCAAAATCATTAACTTCGTCTTCAAAAGAAGTACTATACAAAACATCACTAACCTTATTAATAACATCTCCTCCAGAACCAGAAATTCCTCTCCTAGCTAAATAAACATCTACATTTCCACAACCATATCCCGTACAACTTAAATCAGCAGAAGTAGCGAAAAATTGATTTTGTACCACTGGAAATGGTTGTATAATTGGCTGTGTCAAAACAGCTCCAAGGGCCCCAACAGTATAATCCGCCATTCCTGTAACACTAAACTTAAATTCTCCTGGAACAGGAGGATAAACAACACAATCAGAACATACTGTTCCATCCTTAAAAACTACCTTACTCATAACATCAGAAAGCCCATAAAGAGTTATATCCGCAGCAGAATCAATTAGTCCTCTTGCAAACGCGCTCTTATCTACAAAAGCCCTTCCATGCTCAATCACAACATTCGTTCCTAATCCAATATCTCCTTCTAAATCCATATTTTTAAGGAAGAGTTCATCCGTCCAACTTATCTCTCCTTTAGTGTTATTATATTTAAGATAGTTAATACTCCCTCCAGTCTCCTGATCACCAAGCTCATAAGAAGCAGTCGCTGCAGATAAATAATTATTTAATAGAATGTTGTTAACAGAGCCACTTGCATAAAGCCTTATCGCAAAATTATCTAGAGAATTAACAGTATTTCCATCAACAAAATTATCTTGAGAAGAATAAATATGAATACCATAATCTGCATTAGAAGATAATCGGTTTCCTCTTAAAATATTACCATCAGAAGTCCTAACAATGATTCCATNATCTAAATTACTAATAACATCATTATTTATAATTTGATTATTGTTTGAACCAGTAATAAGATAAATACCGTACCTCCTATTGGATTCAATAAAATTAGCTTCTATCAAAGAATTGGTTGTTCCATCAAAGCGAATACCATCGTAAAAATCAGTTATTTTATTTACATTTTTAATTGTAATTCCAGTTCTATCCTCAGCATTTATCCCATAATCAGTTCCTGAATCATCCCCATCAATCCCATATCCTTTTCCATCAAATATAACATTATCTGCAGTTATTGTGAAACAAGTTCCTGACTGACCAAGAATATCTGCGCCTAGTTCATATTCTCCAGCAACCTTTATTTCACCACAATCACTCAAAACAGTAACAGCAGAAACTGCACTAACTCCTAAAACTAAAAATAACAAGGCTACAAAGATAAAAGCACCTACCGCACCCCTTTTCATGTAACTCTGTAAACTTTATCACTTATAAACTTTTATTTCCTTTCCTTTTTTTCTGCCTCTTTCTCTATATCTTTCAACGTAGCAATGTCTTTCGTGTCTCTCTCAGGCCTATAAGCAGTAATTCTCGGAAATCTCATAGCAAATCCAGAATCATAACTAGGACTTTTCTGAATATTTTGATATGTCACAGAAACAACCAATTTTGGCTTAACTTTAACATATGTCCCCTTCTTCTCAATAATCAAAGGTTTCAATAATTTTGTCATCTCCGCATAAGTTGTCCCCTCACTTTCAAGCTCCTTTAGGCCGCTGCTGACCTTACCAACTTCCAAAAACTTACCTTCTTCTCCATTCCTAACTGCAACAATATAACTCGTAAGCCAGCCTCCTCTCTTTCCAGTTCCAGATTCTGCTCCAACAATTACAAGATCAAGATCATTAACTTCTGGCTTCATCTTAACCATATATCCAACTCTTCTTCCTTGTCTATAACTTTTGTCCAACGCCTTAAACATAACTCCTTCCTCTCCTATTTTCAAAGCATTGAGGTAAAACTTCTCCGCCTTCTCATCATCTCCTGTAACAATCTGTTCTGAAACCCTTATTTTCTTATCTTTTTCCTTTATAATCTTCTCAATTAACTTTCTTCTCTCCTTAAACTCCAAATCCATATAATTTTTCCCATCATAAAACAAAACATCAAAAACATTTATTTCAACAGGTAACTTTGCAATCAACCTATCAATATCATATTTTCTTCTTATTCTTTGACTTATGGATTCAAAAGGCATATACCTTCCTGTCTTCGAATCAAAACCAACAACCTCTGAATCTAAAACAAAACTCCTCCCTTTTACCTTTGTCTTTACAACAGAAACAACATCTGGAAACTGTTTAGTAACTTCTTCCAGCTTCCTTGTAAATAGTTTTACTTCCCCATCATTAGACTTTGAAATAATAACTCTAAAACCATCATACTTGTGCTCTAAAGCGGCAGGCCTTCCAACAATCTCAAAAGCCTTATCCATATCAGTAACTTTAACAGGTAACATGACATTCAACGCCCTCCCAGGAATAATATTAATATCATTCAAAGCCTTTTTCCCTTTCCTAGCTGCATCAAAAACTGCTGCAGAATCATTAGACAAATCAAATGCTTCTTCAACTTTCAAACTCATTTCTTTCTTATCTTCCTCTCCGAAAAAAGCCAAAGCAATAGAATCCCTTAATGTCCCATCTTGTACACCAATCCTTAAATCGTTGAGCAGAGTACGAACAATATACTTAGCTTCTTTTCCAGAAGCTGAAGACAAGAGTTCAGCAATCAAACCTAACTTTCTATCAACGCTACCCTTCCCTTCTATTTCCATTAACTTCCTTAAATTTGAAAACACCTTGTCTACACTTAATTTCTCCGAAAACAACGTCCCTTGCCTCTTCTTCAAAACAAAACTCTCAGCTACTTCTCCTAAATCACCAATCTTCCTAAACTTTTCAACAACTTTCTCTTCTCCAATTCCAAAACTCTTACTAATTACCTTGATAACTAACTGTCCAGAAATTCCAAACTCTCTAGGATCATAATCTGCTCTAACTCTTCCTCTCAACAAATAAACCCATTCACTCTTTCCTTTTTTNGCTAACTTCTTAAGAAAACTAGATAAAATAATTTCCTTCTCAAGTCTCTTACTCGTCTCTCCTAAAGATTCATACAACTCCGCAAATTCACTATATCTCATATTCCAAACAATCAAAGAACATATTTAATCCTTCCCTTAACTATTTCTTCTTTCCAGAACTCTTTCCAATATTCCTTATCCTAAACAAATACCATAAAACCAATATAACTATTGCAACAATCCCTCCATAATACACCCCATTCCCATTCCCCGGACTCAAAGTAATATCATCTCCAGCGTCTGCAACACCTGTCTTATCCCCAACCTCAACTCCAACAGAACTAATTACAAATCCATAAACTGTAATCGCAAGAACAACAACACTCAAAACAATAAATACCAATGGCTCCGCATGAAACTGTTCCCCTCTCTTGTTCATTTTTTCAATTTTCCTTAACATCATAAACACGCTCTTTGGCTACAACCATTCTGACAAGAGATTTCAGTATTTAATATTTCTCCCTCATTACATATCTTCTCCAACAATCTTCCCCCATCACATTCATCTTTCTCTTCATAAACAATAACACATTCATCTTCTCCTATCTCACTCTTCTCACATTCTTCATAAATCAAAATTGCTTTGCTTGCTTCCAAGCTCTGCTCTTGCAAATTTTTCTCTCCATCCAAATCAATACAATATCCTAACGGCCCTAATCCAATCTCTTCAGTCTCTCTTCCCCCATCATCATCTGAATCATCCCCAGAACCTGATCCACCGCCGCCCCCTCCAGAGCCGCCGCCTCCGCCAGAGCCTCCCCCTCCTCCGCCAGAACTTCTCCCAGCTCCTTTCTCACTAACATCATCCCCATCAATCTCATCATCTCCTGCTCCAAAATCTTTTTTCAAACTATCCCCTAAACCTTTTTCAGCATCATATCCAAAATCTTCATCATTAACAGTCTTTTTAACAACATAAAAAACAGCAACTGCAGCAATAATAATTCCAATTATCAATATCCCTGAAATTATTTTCCATCTTGGAATTCCACTACTTGCCATTCTTCCCCCTTCTCCTCAAAACGTAACCTACAAGAATTCCTAAAACTATAATTCCAATCATAATATATATAATATTTCTATCAGATAATTCCGGACTAAGGGCAGGCCCTAAATAATCTGCACCATTAACTCTAACTTCAAACGCATTCCCGCTATACCTATCTATACCTCTATATTCTGATTTCGTCTTATACACAAGTTTAACAAATCTTCCTTGAGTTTCATCAAAATTCTCTATGAACGGCCCAATATTTGTTCCAATAATAGCCGGATTCCAACTTTCCCTAACTTCTTCCCAATTATCTCCATCTAAACTAACTTCAACACTTAATCCTTGTCCTATCTTCCCTTTCTTCCTTCCAGATTCATAATTGAACGCGCTCGTCGTAAATAACTCAACAGAATTAATACATTTTATTTCTCCCAAATCAAGAACAAGATCCTGTTCTTGTCTTCTAAACTTACTTATCCATAAACTTCCAAAATCAGAATCTATTGCATTCCCCACACTAAAATCTAATTCAATTTCATCCACAGGATCAAGTACAATCAAAGTACAATCATCATTACATCCGTCTCCCCCATCACATTCCTCTCCTAAATCAGTATCAATCTCCCCATCTCCACAAAATCCAACCTCTATCTCCCAAACACAAATAGCACTACATCCATCCCCATCAACATTACCTCCATCATCACATTCTTCATTCCCATTTACAGCTCCATCTCCGCAAGATTCAGTAGCAATACAAACATCAAATCCAGAACAATTTCCTAAACATTCTTGATTTCCATCATATCCATCAACAACACAGCCCTGAATATCTCCCAATTCACACTCTTCTCCTGCTTCCAAATCACCATTTCCACACACAGGATCTCCATATCCTGTCTCTCCTCCATCTCCCCCATATCCACTTTCTCCCACAGGACTCAATCCTATATCCCCAGAAGATTCAATTAAAGTACTACTTGCAAAAGCATCTACAGGACTCTGCCAAGAATAACTCCCACAAAATTCATCTCCCTCTCCATCTCCATTCTCATCAATTATCTCCGGCAATTCCGAAACAACAATAAAATCAAAATTAGCCGAAAATGAAAAATATCCTTCTTTTCTAGCTTCAACAATTCCATAATAATTCCCCACATCATTAACTCCCAAACTAGCGATTCCATTCCCATCAAAATTTAAATCTTCCACATTTCCATCAGGCCCTCTTATAGAAACAGACAAATCAGCATCTTCATAATTATATCCAACAATGTGGAATGTCTCTCCTCCCTCAAACAAAACTCTTGAATCCGTACAATCCCTGTCTACACAAATCTTAAAATATATACTATCAAATTCCTGAAAGGCATATACTCCAAGAATACCAAATACCAAAACAAATCCAAAAGCAACAAACAACAAAGTTTTACTATATTTCATCCTCTTTCTCCAATATCTCCTAATCTCATATCTTTATAAAAATACCTTTCCTATAAGAAAAAGACAAAAAATCACCTAAAATAGTAACAACAAAACAAAGGTTTAAATACTAAATTCAAAGGGTATTTTTATGACAAGCACAGTAAAAAAAAGTCCGAATTCTAATGACAGCGCCATAGCTGCTGAGTTAATGCGCACTAATAATCACTATGATGGAGAAGAGATCATACTCATGTTAGAATTTTTAAGAAGAAGAATCGATGAAGGTGTTTCCTCAAGTGAAGACTTAATAAGAGACTGTCCATTTTCACTTAATTCATTTACAAAAATAAGATACCATAAAAACGAAGATGGATTAGTGTATATCTGGCCTGAATATATTCCAAAAACAACTTTTGATGCCAAAATAGAAAGAGTTCAACCAATATTTGATCATAGAGGCTCCGTTGTCGATTGTTCTTATGAAGATAAAAGATTTACCTTTTTTGATCCAAATCCAGACTTTAATCAATACAAAAGAGCAGTTGGTTCTACAAAAAAAATAAGGTTGGCTGCCATGGCAACACCAAATATCTTTATTAATAATTCCAATGATCCAGAAGGAGATGCATTCACAGAAGAAGAATATAAAGAAATCTTAAAGAAAGGATATACAATAGAAAGAGAATTTCCATTTCATTACTATGGTGCAATATTATCTGTTCAAGGTCAAGAAATATCTAAAGGAAACTATTTCAAAATAAATGTAATAAACCCTATAGATGATAAAAGTCCTCTCGAGTTAATTGCAAGTTATCAAGAAGGATATGAAAAGACAGAGAATTTAACAGAAAAGATATCTGCTTTCTTTTATCTCACAGGTTCATTAATTTAATACAATTGTTCCATCTGGCAAATTTCTATACTTCCCGCTCCTAAATTTATTCCAAGCCTTATTGGATAATTGTTGCACATTATCAAAGGGATTTTCCTCAATAAAAAATGCACTAAATTCATAATTTCCATTCCTTTCAATTAGAGTTATTTTATACTTAGGTGTGCCTGTTGTTTCAAAAAACAAAAGTCTCGGAGGAGGAGTTCCTATTCCTGGAGCCTCTCCTGTAAACGTTAGTCCAGATCTAATCTCATTTTCCAATAAACTGAAAACGTCTTCACCTCTCATCGGTCTCAAAATTGGTTTTCCAGTTGTGGGATCCTTTCCTATATATTCAACAAACAAACTTGCAGGACCAGCACGCTCTCCAGTAGTAGTTTCAACAAAATTATTCGCAGCCCTATGAATATCTGCGTCAGGATCTACATGCCTAAAAATCCAATGGATCAATCCCCCTTTCACTTTGGAATCCCCTCCCATAAGAAAGGAAAGTCTATCAATTCTCTTCCCATCAGGAAGAGTTAAACCAAGATTTTCCCAAACAGCTCCTTCAGGTATTCCTCCAAAATCAAGTGTTTTTCTTGACCCTCCTGCAATTTCAACAGTTTTGTCAAATGGAATATAAGAGGGATGGGGTGAATAAGTAGATATAGTTGCAGCGGCAGCCCTTGAAGTTGCAGGAGAAATTGCTCCTGCAGAACCACCAACAACAGAAGCGGGAGGATGCTTTGGAAACATAATTTCCTGAGGGATACTATATTCCCATTTCTTTTCTACAGAGTTATAATTATATATTTTCCCTCTAATCTCATCAATTTTATCTACTATGGCCTTTCTTTCTCTTTTCAAAAGTGCAAACTCATTATTGACATTGGTTAATATATCTTGCAACTCAGAAAGAGATTGAGTCATCTCTTCCATTTGCTGATTCACAATATCAGCATTACTTTTTATCTTATTCAGTTGACCTGTCGTACCCACATAAGGTCCTCCCGTTGCAGAATTATCTCTTTTCAAAAGTTCTAGTATAGAATCCTTAGCGTCTACATCACTTATAGAACCACTGTGACTATTAACTAAATCATCAAAGATAGCCAAGTCCTCAGGATTAGTTAATTTCAAATCTAATGTTCCCGATGCTTTCCCTAATGAATCTGTTCTTCTAGTCTGAATACTAACTTCCAAAATTTCTTGTCCATTCTCCAAACGATTCTTATGTATAATAATAAACACACCTTCTGAAGTAAGGGGATCCGTCTTCTTTATAGTGATAGTTTTTCTTAAAGTTCCAGAGATATCCATTCTAGTAGTCACAGAAGAATCCATAATCCCAATAAAGTTAGAAGCCGTTTCAGTTACATCTCTGCTGTGTTGAGAAAACTTCTTTACCTTAGCCAAATTACTTTCATACCCGACCCAAGTAAAATCATTAATAGAATCAAGAAGCTGATCAACAGCGTGGGCATCAGCAAGTAATCTTTGATTAAGTTTATTACTTACACTTTTCATTTTAGACAAACTTAACCTAATTGTATAAAGATTAGCAGTTATCTCATCAACAGAATACCAATCTGCATAAGGAGGATTAATCCAATAAGGGTTCGTTGATACTGTACTTGAATCTCCAAAAGTTCTTAACGTAACCCCTGAATCCAAAAATGACTCAACACCTCTAAATTTAGCTCCATGAGTAATCGAATGAATAATTTCATGACCAAGAGTACTTTTTGCAAAAACAAAAACCCCGTATTGATTAACAGATCCTTCTGGTCCAACCAGTGCCATAGATTTCGGCGCAAAATTAATATGTTCACCCAATTCAGAATAAACACCATCTGAATAATAGGCAACCACATTTGGTTTATTTATAAATGCATCTAAATCTACAATTAGAACAGTATCTTGTTTTTTCTGAAGACCTGAAGCTAATCTGTTTAATGGCGCGCCATTAGGATCTGGTATAATCAATGTAACAGTCTTTTCAGAAGGAAGCCCTCTATTAACTGTCAAAATTTGGAAGTTTACTCCCTCAGCTCTTAACAAATCATCAATCTTATACCTAAAAATATTAATATTGGACGCAGTTAAACCTCCTTGTTCAAATAAAAGTCGAGCAAGATTATCTCTAGATTGATAATATTTTAAGATACTAATATCATCAGCGGCGGATAAAATTCTTTTAGCTCTATTAATCCTTTCTGCACTGACTCCCGGAGGAGGAGCACTAGGATTATATTTTGAAAGAGCTAAAATTTCCCCTACAGCCTCTGGAACAATAACCAGCGCAACATCTGCTCCTGCTAAAACAGATGCCACCAAACAAGTTCTAAAATCTTGAGAAACAGCAGGTCCAAAATCTGCAAGAGGCTCTACTCCCATTTTTTCATCATCATCTATTCCAATTTCTCTATCAAAAAAGAATTTTTCAGTACAAACCTCATTTGCCGTTTCAATAGATTCTACACTAAACAATAAATCTGTACCTATCATAGCAAACCCAAATAAGGCTCTTAAAGCACCGGCCGACCTAACTGCAGTTCCAGCTCCGGAAATGCCTCTTGCAAGATAAACAGCAGAAGCATAAGGTCCTGCAACCCATCCAGTCAATAATAAAGCCCCAGTCATCATAATAAGACCTTCTGGAGAATTGATCTGGGTAACAAAAGACTGTTTTACAATTACTCCATAGTTCATATTAGTATCTGAAAGGTCAAGATAATAATTAGCAGATAGTTTTTCTAAAACTTTTTCTCCTTTTCCTAAAGGTTCTATAGTAAACTTTTTGTAAGGAGCAGTTTTTTTCAAAACCTTAAAGATTTCATCATTCGTCTCCTTAAATTCAGAATCAGGACTATTCATCATAATTGCAACATTCTCTGATTCCTCCAAATAATGTAAAAGAGCATTTCTACTTTCCTGTAACTGCGCAGATATGGCAATATGTGTTGGATTCCAAATACTTGTTTGGAAAAAGACATTTCCCATCACCCAAGGTGCAATGATAGATTGCAAAGAACGACTCGTGCCTTCAACTTCACTCAAATCTTTCTCTACAACTTCTTTTAAACCTTTTAACTTCTTTAATCTTTCTCTGTTAATATCCCCACAATCAGTAATTGAGCACAAATGCTCTAACTCCTCATATTCTTCGTTCAAAGGATCAAAAACCTTCAATAGCTCTATCCTCTTCTCTGAATATGGAGGAATAATCTTTTCTTGAAGTTCAATAGTACCCTTAACAATTTTCTTAGCATCGATCTTTGGTTTCTTAGTTGTCTTTAACTCACTCATGTAAGACACCAATTCATCATAAAATGGATTTTTTGAGTCTAAATGTACATCAAGAAACATAGGAGTAACACTTGATCCTGAGTATCCTGAATTATGAAGTTCATCATTGAACACATCAATCGCAGCTATTCTCTCAACAGCAGCTAACTGTCCAAATCTCAAATGATTCATAACATTATAATAATGCCCAACAGCACCCTTTATTTGAGGATCAGTGTAGTCAGTATCTATTCTGACCCATATCGGTTTCCCAGGGTCATCATAATTTGTTTGATAAATCTCTTTAAATCCTGAAGGAATCTTTTCCATTGAACATGTGACAAACCCTTTTGGCGCACCGAAACTAGTTGGTTTCTCAGTAGCATAAAAAAATTCCAATTCGCTAGAAGTTTTTAATTTCTCTTTTACACCATATCCTTCAGAAATAACATCTAAATTATCAACAGTAGGAACAACATACGAAACAATTTCAGAGACTATACCTTTATCATAAGATCCTCCAAGTTTATTAGTATCTAGATACTCCTTTAAGTAACCTGTGGGAACATGAAATACACTTTCTTCAGAAGGAGGACATTCTCCCCCCTCGGAAGCAAACCCTGTAATTGTTCTTCCAGTAATCGCGCTTTTCTTCTCCTTTGAACATTCTCCAATTCTTAAAGTACATTTGGCCTCTTCAAAATATTGTACTAAATCACTTTTAGCATTTTCTTTCCATTCATCAAAACCATTAGTTAAAATTCCTTCTTTCTCTTCTCCATCATCAGCAGAAGCTAAATAACTTTGGCTAATTACACTGGTTATAACTAACAAAATCAAAATCCAAGTTTCAAATACATTACTCTTTTTTATTCTATTCACCATAAGGTACAGCTCCACAAGAATAATCTTCTTCTTGTCCACACTGAATATTAAACAACTCCCTATTTATTTCAATGAACCCTTGTGTAACAGTTCTCCCATTTACTCTTGAAATAATAAGATCTGCAATTAAATCCTTATTGACATCGTCAGGAATCAACCCATCTTGATTTCTATCTGAATAATATCTATCTAAAGAATTATAAACTTGTTTTCCATCCAAAAATATACTCTGTTTTTTCCCATAAGGAATCGCTTTCTGCTCTCCTGACAATAAAACATTTTGAAATTCTTCCAAAGAAATTAATTCAAAAATATCCTTCGCTATCTTAAATCCATCAATATTCCATTGTTTCAAATCATCTTCAGTTTCTTCTTCATACTCATCAAACCAATCATTTTCCAATTTAACCAAATCTAAAATTCCTGGAGCTGGTTCTGTCTCAACAAATTCTAATTTGTTATCAAAAGCGAAACCAATATATGGTCCTAATAATGAATTTTTACAATACATCTCATCAAAATTCTTGCCACCATAAGGCAAACTCTCACAATATTTCTTTTTGATATCATTAGGATTCACAAAAACTGCATTATATTTTCCTAATTCTGATTCGAAACTAAGTCCCTCTAAATAATCTTGAAGTTCAATAGGAGAATCAAAAGTTATTCCTTGGTTAAACGAATCTAATTCAAGGTGATTGCCCTTAAAACTCAAGATAATCGAGTTCTTCTCCAATTCTAAAGAATTACTTGCCCCCAAACTTAAATCTCCAAGAACAATTAACATTTTGTCCTTCAAAAAGCGCTTAACGCTGTCAAAATTCTCATCATCTACAAATACTAAAGGAGCATTATAATATGCTGCTAGCTGCGCTCCTAACAATCCATTCTTATATGCCTCAATCTCTCTCTCATCTTTCAAATCACCTCCGTGATCAACAAGAATAACAAGACCATATTCTTCCCAATAACTTTTATAATAATCACTTTCAGGAGTCTCAATAACTCCCAAATAATAAGGTGAAGGAACAACATTATTTCCAACCTCTTCTGCTACATTATCACTACTATCTTCTTTTACACTAACAATTTTGAAAGTCGAATATAAACTATCATACCTTTTAACAAATTCCTTTATTGTATCTTCTCTCTCATTATCGGCTGGAGGATCCCAAAGAATATTATTAGAAACACCAGGACCAACATTATCTCCCTCTCTATGATAAGCAAATAAAGGATAACCACATTTTTCTGTTTGAACTTCTGTTTCAATTCCCTCATCTTTCCCATGTAAAATAATTTCTTCACACCAAGAGTCATCTCCATCATCATCATTCCCTAGATCACCATCCCAAGTTGCTACGGGAACCGCTTGTAAAACAGTTCGCCAATCATTATCTCCCATAAGAAATACTAGATTCCCTTGATATTTACTCTCATCCTTTATATTCCTCTCAAAAAGTCTCGTCTCATCAGAAACATATGTGTTTGTCCCAATAACAACTTCACATCTCAACTTCCTCTCTTCAGAATCTTTCAACTGCAACTCATCAACAATCACATTACTCTCTCCTCCTTCCAAAATATAATTACAATCATTGCCAGCACATTGCAAATCAACTCCAACTTTCTCAACTTCCTGATCTGCTCCAGAACTGTCCTCATAAATAAGCTTAACATTAGCATTTGAAATCAAAGGATCACTGCTCAATGAATTTATAGAACATCCAATTAAATCCCTCTCTCCCGTTTCATATTCATTCAAATAAATAAATTTCTCTCCATCAATTTCAACAGCCTTATCTCCCAAATCAATTCTCTTCTTCCAATCTCTCGTGTCCTGATCCAAAAGTTCAACTCTCCCAACATATATTTCCGCAGGCAACAGATCAGTAAATTTACATATTTCATTACAAATCAAAGTCTTTTTTGGTTCACACACATAAGAAAATTCAGTTCCTAATACCAATGCAGAACATTCTGTATTGCTAACACAATCCACTGCATCTCCATTAGCATCTAGATATTCTTGATGATCAAAGTAACCCCTACAAGTTCCCCCCTCATCACATTGCTCTTTCGGAACTTGTACTATTCCATCCCCACATTTTGGAAGAATGCTCTGAGTACTCTCATGTTCGTAAGCCCCAACACTGATCTCACAAGTAATTGGAAGATATGCCTCATTGAAATCTTCCCACATACTTTCATCTATACTTCCTCTCAACTCATATTTAGGTTGTAGTTGTCTACATCCGGGGCCATAAGGAGGATAATAACATTCATCTCCAAGGCCAGGAGAATTGGTTAATTTAGTTAATTTTCCTGAAGCAATGACAACGTTTTCTCCATCTTTATCAACAATTAATTCTCCTTTCAATCCACCATCAAAATTATCAAGATCAGAAGCACAAAACCATGGAGTTTCTTGAAAAGGAACAGTACATATAATTTCATTACGATTTGTTTCCCCAGCAGCTATTTGCATAGCCTTCTTGCCTAAACCAACACTCAATTGAGAATCTCCTGCAATTATTCCAGACAATCCTGACCCAACTTCCCCTTGAACAGGAGTACACTTTTGATTTGAAGAATCCCACTCACATTTATTAATAAGTCTATTAAGAGTATAATCAGATCTTATTATCCAAGGAACAGAACTTTGATCAATAGCGCCCCATCTTTTATGTTCTCCATAATCAGTCATTTCTTCACATTCCGATTGAGTTTCAACATTACAAGGTTCATATCCCCTAACATTATACAGTTTACACTCGCCTGATTGATCTATACATTGATTTAACCATTTTCTCGAATCTAAACTTACCTCAATAGGCATGAGCCCAGGAAAGATATTACTTCCGAATTGTGTTCTTAAAGGATTGGCGTTATAATGATAACTGCCAAAATTAGTAGTACAAGAATCAAAAACAGGACCACAACGTTCATTTGCAGTTCCTTCATCAATTACTTCTAAATGACAACCAGTAAAATCATAACAGTTTACACAACGATCCATATTATCTATAACAATACCTGGAAGAGAATCTTCAAACCACTCAAAGTTTACCCTGCCATGGGCTGTACTTCCACAACTAAGTTCTGCTATTTCTTCCATAAGTCCCCTATCAAGAAGAGTAATCGCATAACACGTGCCAGCACTTGCTTCCTCAGCAAAACCAACAAAACTCAAGACAATAACTAAGCCTATCAAAACCAAAAACAAGCCCTCCTTTTTCATAATCTCTCTACAAAAAACAACTATAAAAAAACTTCTATAGATAATTTCAAATCGTACTATCTCCTTCCCTTAACAACCACAACAATCAAAGCAACAATTAACACCAGTAAAATAATTCCAATAACCCAAATCGTCCCCTGCCCCTCCGAAATAGGACTCAACTGTATCTGTCCCAAATCTCCATCTATATCTCCTTCGAAGACACTAGATCCATCAGAAGTAAAATATTTTCCTCTGACTCCTTCTGTCCCCGGAGAAGAAACAACAGTATAAGTTAAATCAACTTTCACTTCCTTTCCAGGATCTGCTATAACCCATTCATTACTACTTCCCTTAAACTCAAATATTTCAAAATCTTCCGATAAATCAGAATCAAGTATGTTCCAATCATCAATCTCTCCTTCCCCTTCTCTTATTCCAATAGCTTTCTCATCACTTACAATATGTAATATAATTTCTGTCTCTTCTCCAGAAACAAAATTCCCAACTACTTCTCTAGAAACACTCGTCCCGACAGAAGATGCCACACTTCCCCCAGACCCAAAGCCTCCTCCAGAGCCAGAGCCTCCGCCGCCTCCGCCTCCGCCAGAACTTCTTCCAGCACCTTTCCCACTAATGGCTCCTTCCTTATCATCAATATCTCCATCTTCACCTCCAAGATTCTTCAAATTTTCTATAATTCCAATATCCCCATCATACTTGAAACCTTCATCCTTAACAATTCCATTAATAGAATAAATGAAAAAACCAGCGACAATCACAATTGCCACGACTAAAATTTGTATCGCAACTTTTCCCTTTCCAATCCCAGAACTATTATTTCTTTCATTCATTTTATTGTTAATCAACATCCTTCAAAGTAACACTACTATAAAACTTACTACACTTTCCAACTGCCTTTTTACATTGATTTGTACAATCCTTAACTACACCAAACCTGCATTCCTCTGCTCCAAGAACATCACCAACACACCCAATATCATCCCCAGAATCCTCATCAGTCCTACAAACAGTNCCNNNAGGNGGNGTCCCTTCAGNNTTTATNTGATAACTAGTATAAATTACATNGGTCTGCTTATCACAAGCNAGCCCTTTATNTCNTCCACTCTCATCATCACAGCCTCCATCAAGTTTGCCATTATCATTCTTACAAGCTTCCACACTCGCACTCCCTAAAAAGCTAGTATAAACCGCCTTACTATTAACTAAATCTCCTCCCAAACTCCCCTCTAGCCCAATCCACCCTGTTCCTCCTAGAATCTCCCCAAAATCAATACAATTCAAACCCTCTCCAACAAGATCTAAAACAGCTTTATCCCCATCCATTCCATTAGGAGAATCATAATAACTCTCTCCTCCTTCACTTCCAACTACAACTATCGTTGAATCGCTCCCCGTACCAACACATTTCGCCCATTTATAATTCGAATTCTCAACATGATAAGCACAATATCCAGGATCTCCAGATCCTGTATCGCAACTCTTTCCATCTCCTGACAAACAAGAGCTACAAATTCCTCCCTGTAAAAATCCGTTACTTGGTTTGTCCTCAATCTTATCTTCAGTACTGTCCCAACACTGTGCCCCTTGCCTCCCACCGATAGCATTTTTCTTCACATTCTCAGGATAAGTTTTCACAATATTTCCATCTTCATCTTCATCCCACTCCGTATACGGCCCTCCTGTCTCGCAAGCTCCAGAAACAACAATTCCTGGCATATCAAGAACAACAGACAAATCCTCATCAGGGCTAACTCTCCTCACAACTCTCAATTCATTATAACAAGTTTCAAAATTATCAATCTCCCCTGGCTCTCTAAATCCTCCCAAGCCTTCAACTAATCCTGGAATTGTGTGTGGACCATCCCCAGCATAAGGAAAACAATCAGAAACAATCCCATCAAATTCTTTTTCTATTCCTCCAAACGGCTCATCTATTCCCTCATCAAAACATCCATTAAAACATTGATCTTCCTTGCTTTCCTCATCTGAATCTCTATTAGCAGAATTCAAACAATTACACTGGCAAACATTCAAAAATTCCGCACTTGTTGACCCAGCTCCAGGACTCAATAAAATCTCCTCTTCCTCAATTCCAAATAATTTCTTAAGAAAATCATTAAATGAAAAAGCACTCACAAAACTAATACTAATTAACAAGATAACTAAAACAAAAACACCCACAATCACTCCCTTCTTCATTTTTTTATCTACCATTTTCATTATATAAACATTTTCGCACTATCCGAACAACCATCTCCAAATAATTTCGAAAACATTTGGCTTATCTCTCTCCCCTTTAACATATTTTCCTGTCTCTTTCAAAACATTAAAGAATCCTTCTCTATCTTCTTCCTCCTCAGCAACCAAATCAATACACCCATACTCTGTTTTTGTCAATCCTTCCGCGCACTCAATCCCTTCTGAACAATCTCCAAAACAACTATACTCATCTTCATAATTCTGGCACACAGAATCTCCGCAAACTGAACAAACAAAACTCCCATCATCCTGATCAGCTGTTATAAATCCCAAACAACACCTGTCTTCTGCATCATATCTCCCTCTTTCCCCCTCAATCAAACATGTCCTCTGACAAACCAGAGCTCCAGAGTCAATTCCTAAATCAGTCTCTGTTCCATTAAATTCTATCTTCACACTCCCAATATTATCAAAATAAGGAACAATCGCCCTTATTGTCCCAGAATCAAGCACTTGAATCCCCACATTTTCAACAATAACAAGCAAAGAAGTATACAAAGCATATCTCTCAATTATCTCCCCAGAATAATTATAAACATTTAATATATAATTTCCAGGAATTTCTTCGTCATACACATTCACAAGTCCTCTATAATCTCCAAATAAATCTTCTTTACCTTCCAAACCAAAAACAATACTCTCATTGTTAATCAGCGTCTCCCCAATATCAATTCCGACATAGCATTCTTCAACGAGCTCCTGTCCTAAAACAAAACCAACATTTAAACTCGAAACTACAAACACAACAAAGCCTAACAAAAACAATAAAACTAAACTCCTCTCCTTCTTCATGTTATTATTATTCATTTTATCTATATAAACATTCTCAAAATTTATTTTAAGGATAAGTTGAAGGACATCCTCCAGCTGGTCCTATAGTCCCAAGACTACAACACTGATGAAAATAATACTCTATTGGTTGATTCTTCAAAAGTTCTGGAGAAAATCTACTTCCTTTAGAAATTTGATCTAACAAATACCCACAACTAATCACATTAAACTCGCCCCCATCTTCCATTATACTACCTCTAGAAGGCGCATAAGCTGCCTCAATCAATTCACCAGAAAAAGTGTGAAGGGTAGTAGGATAATGGCAAAGATCCTTCTTATCATCACTATCCCCATAAGGTAAAAATGTAGTATGATCTAATCTACAATTTTTTCCTAAAGCCTTCACCTTACTCTCATCAACAGCAATAGATAAACCAGAATGTGCATATTCATCAGATAAACCGCCAAAGGCATGTCCAGTTTCATGTACGGCAGTTGTTGGAATAGCTCCATATTGGAAAATATTCAGCGAGAAAAAATCAATAAAAGCAAAAGGCACAAAATAATCAGAATAATAACCATATCCTGCCCCAATAGTATAAAAATTATAAATTCTCGAATCTTGTCCACAAGTTGATGCTTTCTGAGGATTATAATTAGCCTTGCTTGTGTACTGACTCCGAGATCCTCCCTCTCTTTCCCAATTTGTATTATCATGCTCTTTCAAATCAACATCAAATGAAAACTCAATTTCATACTCACTAAATGGATCTATAGACTTGTATCCAGCATTCATATCAGTTTTTCCCAAATTTAAGATCTCTCCCGCTTTTATTCTAGAAACTGTGAGTCTTGAAGAACCTTTGCCCCTCATTGTAACTATATTGAAAGGCGCCTTCATTGGATTTCCATCACTATCAAGCACACTTCCATCATATCCCCATAAATGTACACACAAATTAAGCTTCCTCTCCCAACTCGGATTTTTCATAGCTTTTCCATCATCAAAAACGATCTCACACTTTAAATTCCCATCCTTAACAAGCGCATCCATTTTATCTTTATCAGTTGTTATTCCGTCAGGCCAACCATCAATTTCCCATCTATAAATATCAGTCCCAGAAACAGCGGAAGCAATATCTGAAACATCATGCCCCTCCTCATCTTTAAGATCTTTAAAGGAATTGTAAATAAAACTACCTTCCTTCAAAACCACAGTTTCATCATTTTCTCCTTTAGTTACCAATCTCCCTTTCAAATTACTCGCTTCTTTATGCTTTCCAGGAGGAAAATTGATAGAAACATCACAAACAATATCATCAAAAGGAGTTATCTCTTTTTGCTTTCCAGGATCAAACAATCTCTCTTTCTTAGCCGTATCAATATATCCAGGATCATAACCTACCTCAACTTCTTTAAACTTCAAACATTGCTGATCATAACAAGTCCCTTTGGAAACACTAGAATCATCAGAAACAATCCCACAAGCCTTCCCATTCAATTCCTCAGGACATTCATCAACAAGGAAAGCAGAAACAAAACCAATACTAATAAAGAATACAACAAATAACAAAATCAAAACCACTCCTTTCTTCATTCCTTTCAAAACATTTCCTACTATAAAAACATTATTAGATCCATCCTCTCTTCCTTATTCCCCCATCATAAATTTGAAAAACAAACTCTTTCTCCGCCAAACTTCTATGCTTCCTTAACTTAGCAGATCTTCTCCCTTTCTCATGCAAAAGTTCAATATGACACTTTCCCCAATACTTCAAAATATCTCCTCCAACCATCTTACTTTCTTCCTGATATCTATAAACTTGATTAGTAATAATAATTGGAATCTCTTTTTTTCTTGCTATCTCTGCCAGAGTTCTTGTCTGTTCAACAAGCACTGAGTTAATCTTCTGTATCTCCTTTTCCCCTTTATCTCTAGCAGCTGCGAAATCAAGACGATAAAGCATAGTCATTCCATCCACAATGATTAAAGAAATTTCATGACTAGAATCTTTTCTAAGATTTTTTAACAATTCTTCAAATGCATTTTTTTGCTCCTCAAAATTAGTAACTTTTAGAACTAAAATATTTTTCAACACTTTCTCAGCCTCTTCCTTCTCTCCAATTCCCACAAGCTGCTTAACTCTCTCAACTGAAAAGCCCCCTTCAGAATCAACAAAAATAACTTTCTTCCCTTTCTTTGCTTGACTCACAGCAGCCAACAAACAAAAATTAGTCTTCCCAGTTCCACTGCCCCCATAAAGAACAGTTACAACATCACTTTCATATCCTCCATGAAGCCACTTATTAAGATCATAACTTCCAGCAGAAATCTTTACCATTCAAATAATCCCAAACCAAACTATATAAAAATAAGTATAATGAAAAATAAAAATAAAATTTATCTTATTATCTCCTCTTCTTTGCTCTTGGCTTTGCTTGAGGCACATCACAGTTAGCACAATTCTTACACATAAGCGCATGTAGCAACAAAACAATTGCCGCAATTACAATTATCCATTTGCTTGCTGTTGTTTGCCAGAAAACAAATATCAGAATAACTACTGCTAAAATAATTTCAGTCCATTTACAATTACATCCCATATTTCATACCCCCTTTCATTTTAATTATAATTTAACAGTATTAATAAATCTTACTTCTTAACTTCTTTCTCAACACTATCAAGATCTTTCTTTATTTGGCTCACTGCATCTGAAACTGCTTTCTTCACTGTTCCCTTTTCAGTCTTTATTTTTAGAACAGCTGGCTTAGTTGGATGTTCTCTTCTCCAAGCAGTAAACTCAATATCTTGATTATTAAGATAAACTCTTAATATTTCTGCAATTGTGACATTGTCTATCTTAACTTCAGCATCATCTTTTTCTGATTTTAAAATTTCTATTTCCATGAAAACATAATAAAAAATCCCTATTTAAACCTTCTGCATGTAAATGCAGAAAGGTACTAATAATCATCAGTAGAAGATTTAGGAACACCTTCATCAGCCATTCTTTCCAGACCTTTTATCTCCTTCTTCAACGATCTTTTTCCCTTAAAACTGAGAAGATAATTTCTAATTCCCTCATAAGAATCACGCAAGAATCCTATATAAAAAATCCCTCTACCTCTTTTCCCATCAGGAGGGAATTCTGCTTCTTCCATACAAAAAACCCTCAAAATCTATATTTAAACCTTCCTCTAAAAAGTTACCCTTTCCCAGAAACACCAACTTATTCTTCCAATAAAGTTATCTCATCCCCTGAAATCTTTCCCCTTCTTTCACCTTTCTCGTCCTCAAATTCCTCAAATTCCTCAATTTCTCCCTCTTCAAAACCTGTCTCTCCCCGATCCTCAACTAATTTCCTCATGTCTTGTCCAAAATCTTGTCTATCTTTTCTTAAATTTATACCTAAGGTCTCCTGCACCTTATTTATCAAAATAAAATCATCTTTTGGTAAAATTCCATTTTCCAAAGCCTTAACAGTTTCTTCATTCTCCCCAATAGAATCTGCAAACTGCCTCCTAGACAAATTCAAATATCTTCTCTTTCTAACAATTTCCCAATGGAAATTATCAACAAGATCTTTTGGAACCTGCCTTTCATCCTTCTTCAAAGGTCTTCTAAAATCATCAAAATCCAATTTCTCATCAGGTTCCCTTTCCCTCTCCTTCTCATCAGTTCCAAAAAGCTCTTTATTCTTTCTAATAATAAGCAATCCCTCCCTTAAAGCATAACTCTCTTGTACCTTGACAATCTTTCCATCCTCAATAGCTTCAACAATTTCCCCCTCTCCATTACCAAAATCCATGAACTTGTGTGATTTTAGCATTTAAATTAATTATTGTTGTCAAGAAGTCCTCACTTCTTGCTCCTAATTATTAGCAATAGAAAAAACTGTTTTCAAAGCAACAAAAATCGTAGAAGGAATAAAAAAGAATAGTAAACTTCCTAACATTGTTGTTATAAAACCTCTAAGATCAAGCCCTAAAATATCAGCACTCAAAATCAATCCTCTTATACCAGCAAAACTAGCTAAAACTAATGAAACAGAAGCCATAAGAAAGATCTTTGAATCTTTCTCAGAAACAAAATATCCTGATATTAATCCTAAAATAACTAAAATCGCAAGTAAAGTAGGGCTAACACTCCGATTCTTTGCAAAAGAAGCAAAAATCCCAATACCAAGAGCTAAAACAACTCCCGTTAAAAAAAACCACGCAGTAATCAATCCTTGATTAAGTTTTATGGCCATATTGCTTAAAATCAAAAACAGAGGATTTATTTAAACATTCCCAACTCTCCAATCTCTCAATTTAAGTCTTCTATCTTAGTAACTCTCTGCACCCTCTCCTCATTAATAACTACAACAGGAAGATCAGTGACTCCATACCTCTCTTTCAATTCAACAATAGTCTCATAATCCAAAGCTCCATCTATAGAATAAACCATAACTTTCCCTCCCCTCTCCCTCTTAAAAGCATCTAAAATAAATCCAGTCCTTTCACTAGCATCGTTCAAATTTCCTTCATTGGAATAAAAGAACAAATAAGTATCAAACTCTTTCCCACATTCTTCATTAAATCTTTTAACAATGCTAAAATGAGCAAATTCCAAATCACTATAAAGCTTCTTTTGCTCCAAAACTCTCTTATCTCCCTTCCCAAACCTTAATTCTAATAGGGCAAGTTTTGTCCCAACTCTATCAAGTCTCTCAGAGGCCTTGAATAAAATCAAATCATCACAACTCTCATCTGAAAGCAAAGTCTGAAGCTCTGTAATAGAATCCAGGATAACATTATTCTGTCTCTCAATATTTTGATAATTAGTATAAGAAACAAAAAAAGCAAACAAAAACAACAAAATAAATATTCCTGTGGTTATTAAAAAAGTCAAAATTAATCTTCCCAAAAAGTTCTCTCTTTTTCTCATCTCCACTTAACCTCCCTATTAAACGCAACGTAAATTACAGAAACAAGCCACCAAATCGTAAAGACAAAACTATACAAGGTAACAAATAAAACAAAACCAAAACTAATTGATTCCTTATATCTCATTTGGCTCTTAGAGAAATAAACATACATACCTAAAAACAAGATGAATACTCCAGATATTAAGATTATTGGCTGCGTTGTCAAAAGTAAAAAGAAATTCTCAAATAGGTAAGAATTAAGTTCATAAGCATCCTTAAACTGAAAGTTAATAGACTGTAAAGATAAAAGCTCCTTCCACAACTCTGACAATGCCCTTGAAATAACATAGCTTGTAAGAAAAACAGACAAGAACACCGTAACAACAGCAACAGGCAAAACTACTGTCCCCAAAGCTCCATGCTTAAAACCAAAAAGCCTTCTATAAGCCCAAAGATTTTTTATAAGTCCAGCGTACCATCTTCTTCTTTGAATCAACAATTCTCTAAACCCTTTAGGCCCTTTTGTATAAGCGCAAGATTTTGGAGCATTTTCTATAATATAACCGTGGCTCTGTATCCTAAGTGCCAATTCTAAATCCTCTGTCAAATTATCTTCTTCATATCCTCCATGCTTATCAAAATACTCTTTTCTATATGCAGAAAAAGCTCCAGGAGTAACATGGATAGCATTAATAGTTGCAAAACTCTTTCTCAAAAAAACACCCATATAATATTCTATTTGTTGTATCCTTTGCCATATACTTCTAGGATTTATAACACCCATGGAAGGGCTTACTAACATTACATCATCATTATAGAAAAATCCAACCATTCTTCTCAAAGAATCTCTATCAACAGTAGTATCTGCATCCATACTAACAATTATTTCTCCCCTTGCCTTCTTAATTCCGAAATTCAACGCCGTCCCCTTCCCCCCATTCTTTTTCCTAAATACCTTGACTCTCTTCTCTTTAGAGGCAACGGCCATAGCAATCTCATATGTCTTATCTTTGCTCCCATCATCTATCACAATAATCTCTAATTTCTCTTTTGGATAATTAAGACTTAAAGCACTCTTTATAGTCTTAACAATTGTCTCTTCTTCGTTATATGCTGGAATTAAAATGCTGACCTTCTTGTCTTCCTTAGGCTCTGGCTCTTTTCCCTTTTTATAATGTGTAAACAAACTAATAGCATAAAAAACAGCCGCAAACAAACCTATGTAAGAAAGAATATATGCAAGAATAATATAAATGTCAGCCATACAACTATCCTCCCTCAAAATCTCCTAACTTCTCCCCTTTTACCAAATGAAAATAATCATAAAAACTATCGCTCAATCCTAACTCCCAACTTCTCCCATCTCTTTTCTTATTAACTAATCCAAGTTCAGAAAACTTCTTAACATGATCATAAGCTTTATTCCCTCTAATTTTTACTAATACAGATTGTTTCATCGGCTGTTTATACGCAATTATTGCCAAGCTCTCCTGCTCTGCTTTACTAAACTCACTTTGCCCTGTTGCCAACTTATTAACTAAATCTCTATAATCAGAAGCAACATCCATCTTCCACTTTCCAGCTTGCTCAACCACATCTAATCCTGTGTCTTTATATTTATCTGTCAAATCACTCAGAATTTTCTTCAACAAAATCGGATTAACGTCCGTCAACATGACAAGCTCTGCAATACTCAAGTATCTTCCAGCAACAAAAAGCGCAGCCTCAATCTTCTTTATATTCTCCCTCTCTCCTTCTTCATCCAGCTCTTCAAGACTCTCACTGCTAATACTTGTCTCCTCAACCCCTTTATTCTCCTCTTCTACCATCCCCTGCAAAAAACAGCCCAATATTTAACCTTTACTTCTCTCAAAAGATAGGATTTAAATACCCTTCAGAATCCACATTTTCATGAGAATAAACAAAAAAGCAAGTAAATTAGCAGCTCTTTTCCTAGCTCCCGCTGTTTCTCTAACAGCATGTAACGTTTTCAGACCTTCCGACACAAGTCCAGGATATACTGTCAATCCAGATTTACAAAGGCATGTTTCAAACAATTCCCCACAAAGCTGGGAGCACCTATACAACATAATCGGATCTCCAGAATTTTATGGAAGCCCAAAACCCATGGCAACTATCTCACATGAAGAATCAAAATTCCATGCTAAATTCAAAAAACTATCTAAAAGAAAACAAAAACAAATGTTTGAAAATTCCGGCGCTGACGAATTTGATTTCGTAAATACAAAAGATCCTCAATTTAGAGATATCATATTTCTCTACAACTTAAAAAATCAAACTTCTAATTAGAACTAGAATCAGGGACACACTTATGTGTTGTCTCATCACATTTTTCGTTCCTAGGACAAGAATAACCAAACCTATCAGAACAAACCCAATCTGGCTGCAAATTACAAGTTCCATCTAAACAAAATCCATATGAATATGTTCCCGCATCTCCTTCAAATACACATTCATTCCCATTATTTGCAGTATAATCACATTCTCCAATAGAGCTACAAGTACCACATCCAAAGGAATTATCCTTAGAACAAGAAGTACCAATGCTTCCTCCTGGATAAGAATTAAAATTATCACTATATTCACATTCCTGTCCTGGAATTATAGTATCCAAATTGTCATGACATTCATTAAACAAATTTTCAAATGACTTAGTGTGTTCAATCGTTCTTAGAATATAAGCACAACTAATTGTGTTAAATTGTGATGCACTAAATTTATCTGAATTCATTATACTGACCATTATACTGACCTTACTTGGCCTATAATTCTTGTTCTTAACAGTGCAACCTGGAACATTATCTCCATACTTCCCGAAACTAGGAGATCCCCTACAATTTTTCCCAGTAACCAAAAAGTTCAAAAAAGAAGGGAAAGAGTCCAAAACAACGTACTCATCTACAAGAGCAGCCAAAGCATGCCCAGTTTCATGGACTGGATGCTTGGGACTAGTATATGCATGCATAAAAACAGCATTACTAGTTCCAAATAAAGCATATCCTTTGTTATTACCCTTCATCCCCTCAGATTATAAAAATTATGAATCCTTGCTGTTGGACAATTTGAATTACGAGAAACAAAACTAAATGCCTTTCTCCCAAAATGTCTATCGACTACTTCCCAATCCCCATCATTATAGTTTTGCAAATCCACATAATACTTGAAAAGTTCTTTATAACTCGGCTCCTTCAAACCTATAACCGGCTCATCACTCCCAAAAGGATCAACTTCTTGATATCCTTCTATCATATCTCTTTTTCCCCTCCGAACAATTTCCTTCGCATTAAATCTTGAAGAACTCCCCCTCATTGAAGTGATAGCATAATCACTAACATATTTCGGCAAACCATACAATCTATCAGGCCCCCAAAGTCTAACACAACTACTTGTCTCTTTCTCTACTCTCGTTTTAGGATTCTCAAAAACCTTACCATCATCAGTAACTAACTCACACCCTAGTCTTCCACTCTTAACAAGTTTCTCAAGATCTTCATCACTCTCCGCAATACTTGGAAATGCTCCTCCATCATATCCTTTCGCTTCAAATTTATAGCTATCTTCAAACATATGATCAAAACTTCCCTCTTTCAAAACCACTTTCACCCGATCATCTCCTTCTCCTTCATAAGTATAAAATCTCCCTTTCAAATCAGCCTTTCCTGAATCCCCTGGAGGAGAAGTCAGAGCAACAACACAAAGCAAATCATCAAAAGGATTCATCTCAATTTTTTGCTTCCTAAGATCAAACAACCGATCATCTTTAGTCTCTTCAACGTAAGAAGGATCATAAACAATTTTAGTTTTTTCAAACTTCAAACATTGCTGATTATAACATGTCCCCTTGCTAATCTCTCCATCATCTTCAACAATTCCACAACTATTCCCATCCAACTCTGCAGGACATTCATCAACAAGAAAAGCAGAAACGCTAACACTCAAACTCACCAATATCACAGATAAAACAAACAACAAAACCTCTCTTCATCATCCAGTTCAAAACATTCATTCATATAAAAACATTATCCAAGAACAGAAATTAAAATCCCTTCAATAACAGCTGCAAGCACAAGCAAAGGAAGAATAATCATCAGAAACACATTAATACTCTGATAAAATCTTTCTCTCAATGTTCTCAACCTTCTCCCTTTTCCAGCAAAAATAAATCCTCCCAACTTAACTCCTAAACCAAGAGCAATAAAAACAGCAGCAAGTTCAAAAACCCCATGAGGTAAAAGTTTCCACAGAGCAAACATTCCAGCCTCCTCAATAACAAGACTACTCACATATCCTAAAACAACTCCATTTCCAATTAAACTTATAATTGGGAAAATTCCAAAGAATATTCCTAATAACATTCCCATAAATGCACTTTGAATATTATTCTGCAAAATAAAAACTGTAAGCTCAATCCCATTCAATCCCTCAACTTTAGAAAGAATCTCCCTTAACAAATCTTTAATGAATCCCAAATGCGAAGAGAAAGTAAGCCCAAAAATAGCAGAAGCAATAAAAATCAAAATAACTGAATAAATATGATTCTTACTCTCCTTAACATATCTAACTGCTTCCCTAAATTGCTTTCTCACACTTAAATTATTTTTTACAATTTTCTCTGCCATCTTACGCTCTAAACATCCTTTGCAACATTTTAACCTTTCTCTTATACTTTCTCCTCAAATACACTCCATAAACTATCCCAACTAAAAACCCTCCAAAATGGGCAACATTCCCAACAGGCCAATTAAAGATAACACTAAGCAACCAAACCCCAAACAACACTGCAGGAATTAAGATATATCCTGGAAAACCAAAAAACGGAAGAAAGATTATCATAAACTTCAATCTCGGCAGTAAGACAACGTAAAGCCCTGCAATTGCAAATATTGCCCCACTAGCTCCAACCATGAATATCTCTGGGCTTCCAAAAATTCTCGCCCCTAAATCACTTAATCCAAAAGCTCCTGATAAAACAACGCTCAACAGACCTGCAAAAACTCCTGAAATTAAGTAAAACCAAACAAATCTTTTCTTTCCTATAATCCTCTCACACAACCCTCCAAGAGAAAATAACACAAACATGTTAATCAACAAATGTCCTATCCCTCCATGAACAAACATATGCGTTAATAGAGTCCATAAATATTGCCCTTGTAATATATTCCCTGGTTTCAAAGCAAAAAGATCAAAAACTTTACATGTTTCCAACACACCCCCCTCAACAGGAACACAATAAATTCCTGTCAAAATAAAAACAAGCACTGAAATCAACACAGTTATAATTATCAACCATGTAACAGCAGAAAATCCTCCAAGTCTATCTAAAAAATTCCTCCTTCTAGCCCTTCCAATCCTTTTATAATAATTAACCATTTAAAAGACTCCTTTGTTTAAACTTTTCTAAAGTTTACCTCCTCTTCTTAGAACTCTTCCCTTTCTTCACCGTTTTCTTCACCGTTTTCTTCACCGTTTTCTTCACCGTTTTCTTCTTAACTTTCTTCTTGCCTTTACTTTTCACTTTCTTTTTTACTTTCTTCTTGCCTTTACCTTTCACTTTCTTCTTAACTTTCCCTTTCTTTCCTTTCTCTTTCTTTCCTTTCTCTTTCGCTCTTATTTTTGCTAACTTCTTCCTTCTCTTCTCACGTTCCTCGGCCTTCAGTTTAGCCTCCAATTTAATCTTTCTCTGCTTACTTTGTTCCTCTTTCTTATGTATCTCCTCAAATTGAACCTCTACTTTCTCAAGCATTTCCTTCAAAACCTTGACTTCTTCTTCCAAATTCTGCACACTTTCAGAATTATCTTTCAATTCTAAAACTGTTCCTGTTTCCGGATCAATAAAATCACTTTCCAAAGCCTGATCTTCACTATATTCAATTCCTACATTTGGATTATAATAAAATCTTTCTTTCTTTCTAGAATCAATATCCTTTTCAAATTTATCTAACTTCTCCAAAACCTTTTCTTTCAACAAATCTATTGCTTTTCCAGAATTAAGAGTCCAGAAATAAGTGTACCATCCGCCTTTCTTACTATCTTTCTTTCTAATGAAACTAACAAGCCCCACATCTCCTAATTTATACAATATATTCCTCGTCTGATTTATTGTCAAATCCAATTTTTTAGCAATTAAAAATTCATTAACATTTTTCTTCTTATGCAACAAGTCTACTATCATCTCCGCATTCTCTCCCGCTACATCAACAACAATCTCTTTCAGAAGTTTTTCCTGCATTACACACTATAAAAAACATGAATTAAAAACCTTTCTGTTCAAGAAATCCCTTTTTCCAAAAAGGTTAAAAAGCATCAATCATTTTATAATTAATATAAACCTATTTAAACTTCCTTAAAGACTTAATAATATGTTTGAAAAGAAAAAAGAGGATATCGGTGATTCAGGTTCACAACTACCTAACCTTCCTGATTTACCTCCACTAGATCTTCCTGAAAGAGAAGAAGAAACTTCATTACCTAGTTTTCCTAATTCTCCTACACATAACAAATTTCAAGAAGCAGCAATTAAAGACGCTGTAACTCCTTCTGAATTTCCTGAACCTCCAATAATTGAACACTCAGAAACCATCCCTCCAATTAATAAACAAAACAAAAACTTCAAAACATTAGAAATGGAAGAATGGCATCCTGAATCTAAAGAAAGTGAAGTCCCTCAATTGCCTACCTCCTCTCAAATCCAACCAACTCAATCAATTCAACCTGTTCAACAAATTCCTTCTGAATCTTCAAAAACTCAAGAACAAGATATTTTCATAAAAATAGAAAAATTCAGAAGCGTAAGAAAAACCCTTAGAGACACAGAAGACAAATTAGAAGAAATTGATGATCTTTTAAGAAGAATAAGAGAAGTAAAAATGCGCGAAGAACAAGAATTGACAGCATGGGAAAGAGAAATTGCCGAAGCAAAAGCAAGAGTAAAAGAAGTTACTTCTAATATCTTTGAAAAGGTAGAATAAAATGCCCTCAAATAAATTTGTAAGAATATCCTATCCAGAGAAACTATATGCACAAAAAAATCTTCTTCATTCAGAGTTAGAACTTTTAATATCAACAAAATATATTACAGAATATAAATCTCTAAGATCTAAAGAAGCGCGGTTAAAAATTGCTCTAAAATCGAGAATCGGCGAATGCCTTTCTCTAATGAAACAACTTAACAAAAAACTTCCAAAAGTAAAAATACCCGAATCCGACTCTCTAGACTCTCCTTCCTCTCAAGAAGAATCTCCTCAATCAGATTCACTAGACAAAGAACTTGCAAGAATTAGATCTAAACTAGAACGATTACAAGAATAACAAAAAACTATTAAAACTCTCTTCTTCCTATCTCTCTATGGTGAAAGTAAAAACTCCTAAAACACGTCAAGAACTAATCAAACTATTCGTAGATTTCTATAAAGACAAGAATCATAAACATATTCCTTCTTCTTCATTAATCCCTGAAAATGATCCAACAGTTCTATTCACAACAGCAGGAATGCATCCTCTTGTTCCATATCTAACTGGAACTCCACACCCCCTAAAAACAAAGCGTCTAGTAAACGTTCAAAAATGTATTCGTACAGTTGATATTGATGAAGTTGGAGACAAAACACACCACACTTTCTTCGAAATGCTTGGAAAATGGTCATTAGGAGACTACTGGAAAGAAGAGGCTATAAAAAACACTCTTGAATTTCAAACTCAATTTCTAGGAATTCCATTAGAAAATTATGCAGTCACCTGCTTCGCTGGAAACAAAGATGCTCCAAAAGATACTGAATCTCAAAAAATTTGGCTTTCCTTGGGAATTCCAAAATCTCGTATTGCCTTCCTAAAAGATAATTGGTGGGGTCCAGCAGGAAACACTGGCCCTTGTGGTCCAGACACAGAACAATTCTTCTATACAGGGGAAAAAGCCCCAAAATCTTTCGATCCAGAAGATGATAAATGGGTAGAATTTGGAAATGATGTTCTTATGCAATATATTAAATCTCCCTCTGGCAAATACCTTAAAGCCCCACAACAAAACATTGACTTTGGAGGGGGAGTTGAACGTACCCTTGCAATCCTTAATGGTCTTGATGACCATTATCAAACATCTGTCTTTCTTCCCATGATAAAAGAAATTGAATCTATTTCAAAAAAACCTTACAAGAAAAATGAAAAAGTTATGAGAATTATTGCGGATCACATTAAAGCAGCAACTTTCATCTTAGGAGATGAAAAATCTATTTCTCCATCAAACGAAGGGCAAGGCTATGTCCTCCGAAGACTAATTCGACGCGCCATAAGATACGGAAAGCTTCTTGGAATTGATGAACCATTCATATCTAAAGTAGCTAAAACCGTTCTCCCTATCTATCCAGATTATCAAGAACTAAAAAGAAATCATAAATTTATTGTAGAACAACTCGATCTTGAGGAACAAAGATTTTCCCAAACTTTAGAGAAAGGCCTATCAATGTTTAACAAACTGTCTTCTGACTCTCTGATTTCCGGAAAAGAAGCGTTCCTTCTTTTCCAAAGCTATGGCTTCCCAATTGAAATGACAGAAGAGCTAGCAAATGAAAAATCTATCTCTATAGATTTAGAAGAATACAATAAAGAATTCAAAAAACACCAAGACCTTTCTCGAACATCAAGCGCAGGACAATTCAAATCAGGACTTGCAGATGATTCAGAAGCAACAAAGAAACTTCACACAGCAACACATCTTCTAAACCAAGCTCTTCGTGTCGTTCTAAAAAACAAAGACATCAAACAAAAAGGATCTAACATAAATCCAGAACGTCTCCGTTTCGATTTCAACTTCGAAAGAAAACTAACAGAAGAAGAAAAAACAGCAATTGAAAAAGAAGTAAATTCTCAAATAAAGAAATCTCTTCCTGTTTCAATGGAAGAAATGCCTCTCAAATCTGCTCTCTCTTCTGGAGCACAAGCAGAATTCGGAGCTAAATACCCCGACATTGTCTCTGTCTACACAATAGGCCCTGAGTCCAAACCATACAGCAAAGAAATTTGCACTGGCCCTCATGTAGAAAACACAAGTGAGATTGGGAAATTCAAAATCAAGAAAGAAGAATCGGTCGCAG
>NZBT01000003.1 GCA_002688015.1 Candidatus Pacearchaeota archaeon | reverse complement strand
TTATTCTTCTGCTGGAGAACATATTTATGAGTGTGGAAATATCACTGTGGCGGGGACGTATTATTTGAATCAAAGTATTAATATGACTGAATATACGAGTAGTACTGGATATGGATATAGTATTTTTAGAGGGAGAAGAGTTTGTATAAATGTCCAGGCTGAAGGAGTTACCATAGATTTTAATGGAAGTTCAATTTCTGCTAATGAAAGTTATTCTAATAATTATACTGCTATTGCATTATCTAATGTTACAACTGGAGCTTATACTGATTTAACTTTGAGGAACATATCTTTGAATGGATTCGCGATAGAAGTTGAAGCTTCTGCTGATGGAGCTAACACTGTTGGAGGAAATGTAACTATTGAGAATCAGACTATTACTTTGACAGATATGACATTTAACTTATCTGGACGTGGAAGCGGAGGGAACGGACGTTTAACATTAAACTTTACAGATGCGATTGTGGATAATAATAATACCATCTTGGGAGAGAACCTTTCTCTTAGAATTATTAATAGAAGTAATGGGGAGATTAACTTTGTTAGTCCAATGAATGGGACTTCTTTGGCTGGTGTGTTAGGTACGAATATTAGTATTGGGAAAGATTATGTTTTAGTTTTAGTTGCTCAGACAACTACTAGCTTGAATTCGAGTGCTAATGTTAGTTTCTATGCGAATAGTAAGACTGATTTGGCAGACCTAGAGGTTCTAAAGGATGGAGCTACTTGTGCTGATTGTACAAATCTTACTACTTTGAATGCGGCTAATGTTGTGTTTAACGTCAGTAGTTGGTCTAATTATAGTGTTGCAGATATTACTCCTCCTAATAATATTACGCTCAATTCTCCTACTAGTGGATCGACTGTTGCTGCTTCTAGTGTCATTTTCAATATAACTTTGAATGAGAACGGAACAGTTATGTTTAGTTTGGATAATGGACTGAATAATGTTACGATGACTGGAGATCAGGGATTCTTTGGAACTAATTTTAATTATACAAACTCTAGTATTGTTGATCAGGTTGGTTATATACTTAGCGTGTTTGTGAATGATACTTCAGGGAATAGAAACTATTCAACAAATATAACATTTAATGTAGATAATCCTGCTGCGGCAGCCGCAGCAGCAGCCGCTGGAAGTTCATCTGGAGGAGCCACATCTAGTCTTCCTGTGTTTATTTGGATTCCTGAACCAGAGCTTGCTGTTGGGGCGACAAGGATAATCAGTGATGTTAAAGTATTGAAGTTCAATGCAGGAAGTAAGGAAGTTATTGAACACAGTGTAAAAGTTACTGCAGTAAATAAAGATCAAGGGACGGTTACTTTGAAGATACAGAGCGATACAATTTCTGTCGTAGTGAAAGAGGGAGGGAATGCAAAAGTTGATTTGGATAATGATCGGATTTATGATTTGCTTGTGGAGGTTATATCTATCCGGGCCGGAGATAATGCTGAACTTAAGTTGACTTCAATTTCTGAGGAAGTTCCAGAGCGGGAAGAAGGTCCAGTTACTGGAGAAGATATAGAAGTCATGGCGTCACCTTCTGGAGAGGTTCCTGGGGGAGAAGGATTGAGTGTTGGAATGTTGATAGGCCTAATTGTTATAGTTGTGATAGTAATTGTGTTTATCGCGCTTGTTGTGAGATCTAAAAGGAAAAAGTAATTATTTTTTTAGTTGATGGATTGTATAAAATATTAAATAGGTTTTAGTTTAAGAAAGGTTATGGATTGTGGGAGATATTATGATAAAGCTTATGGAATTGTTGGAGAATATCCACTTAAGCCATGGGATTTCATTAGGCTTGAAAGAACATTCGCACATATTTTGAAAGAGGGAAAGTTACATGATGCTGGGTGTGGTGTTGGGCATTGGTTAGAATTTCTTGATAGAAGGACGGAGCTAGAGCTTTCAGGAAGTGATGTTTCTCCTGATGCGTTAGGAAAGGCAACGAAGAATCTTAAGGGCAAAGGGATAAATCTTGTGCTTTCAGATGTGAGAAAACTTAGGTATAAAGATAATGAGTTCGATCAGACGACTGCCCTTGAAGTTATAGAGCATGTTCCTGAATGGGAAAAATCAGTATTGGAAATGATTAGAATAACTAGGAAGAGGGTTGTTATTACAGTTCCATATAATGAGAGATTAAGTTATGGAGACTGCCCAAGATGTGGTAAAGAGATTTTTATTGATGG
Organism: Candidatus Pacearchaeota archaeon; assembly: GCA_002688015.1. Lineage (GTDB taxonomy): Archaea > Nanobdellota > Nanobdellia > Pacearchaeales > GW2011-AR1 > ARS1309. The sequence continues at coordinate 29,883 of NZBT01000003.1, read as the reverse complement.
GCATTTGCATAAATTTAATGAGGGAGATTTTTTGAAATTTGGGAGATATGGAAAAGTTTCTTTTGAGAAAATTTATCATCCATATAAATTAAAGGACTTTTTGAGAAGAGGAAGAAGGATGTTTTTTGAGGGAAAGAAAGTGAGTGAAGAGAAAGGGAAAGATGGAGAGATAAAGTTGAAGGTCATTTGTCAGAATTGTTATTGGGAAAAAGGTTATAGGGGACATTTTTTGAGGACGATAAATAGAATTAAGAAAATTTTATTTAGAAAGCCAGAACATTTGCTTGTTAGGATTGATCTGAAAGATAGAAATAGTTAAAAGCTTTATTTTTTAGAATGTTGGATGAGTGATGATAAAAATTTAGGTGGGAGAGTTTATAATCTAACTGTTTATGGAAGGAGAAATCCAGATGATCTAAGAGATATTAGTGGAACTTATTGTTTGAGGAATGGGGATGGTTATGTTTGTTCTAGATCTTCTCATGGTTTGGCTTCAAAGGGCCATGATAATGGCTGGGAATTTGATAGGGAATTTGATCAGTGTCTAAGTGAGGGAGATGGCTCTGATTTTTCTGTTAGAGCAGAAGAGATAGATCAATTTTTATTATATTTTAGTAGAGAGAGAGTGATTAAGAGGAAATTTTAAAGAATTCTTTTATCTTTTCAGTGATGTAAAGAACTTCAGAATCTTCGAGTTCTGGATATGTTGGAAGTCTTAGAGTTTGTTGGGATAGGAGTTCTGTCATTGGGAGTTGTGGAGAATTTTGAAGACAAGGTTGTAAGTGATTCGCTATTGGAGGGGGGAGAGTTTCAATTCCATTTTCTTCTAGAAAAGAGATTAGTTTCTCTCTATCTTGTGGGATTCTTATTAAATAGTCTTGGTAGACGTCGAGATAATTAGGATTGGAAGAAGGGGCAGGAGGAAGGGAGATTGGAAGATTTTGTAATTCTTTGTTATATGTAGAGGCAATTTCTCTTCTTCTTTGAATGTAATCTTGTAGATGAGAAAATTTAACATTTAAGATTGCTGCTTGAATATTATCCAACCTTGAATTAACTCCAAGGAAGGGGATCTTGTCGGAAACACGGCCCTGATTTCTGAGGGCTTTTAGTTTGTTTGCTATTTCTTCGGAATCAGTGAGGATCATACCTGCGTCTCCATAGGAGCCGAGAATTTTTGAAGGATAGAATGAGAAACAAGATAACAGGCCAAAGCTTCCAGCTTTTTTATCTTTAAATTTAGCGCCGATTGCTTGGGCAGCGTCTTCTATTATTGGGATCTTGTGTTTTTCTGAAATAGCTTGTATTGCATTCATATCACACACACGGCCTGCAAGATGGACAGGGATTATTGCTTTGGTTTTGTTTGAAATTAAATGTTCGATGAGGTTTGGATTCATATTATTATCTGAATTGACGTCGATTAGAATTGGTTTTGCTCCTGTCATCGATATTGCGGAAATTGTGGCTATAAATGTGTTAGAGACAGTGATTACTTCATCTTCAGGGCCAATATTAAGGGCTTTTAGAGAAAGGTAGAGTGCATCTGTTCCGTTTCCAACACCTATACCATATTTCTTTCCGCAGAATGAGGAGAATGAATCTTCTAGCTTGGAAACCTCAGATCTTAGTATGAAATCTCCAGAGTTGAGACAGCGGGAAATGGCAGAATCTATCTCTTCTTTAAGAGAGAGGTATTGTTTGGGATAGTTAACAAATTTCACTCTTTTTTTAGGCATACTAATACAATATTTGTCGGGTTTAAAAGTATTTTTATAGTCTTGAGGAGAGTTTTATTGTTTTGAGTACTAAGGAAATGTCTGTAAAGAGACTTTTTTCTTTAAGGTATTTGTATTGAAGTCTTATCTTTTCTGGACGAATAAAAGTTTCGTATGCTTTGTCAGGATTTTTATGACCTCTAAGTATTTCGGCTTCGTTATGGAACTTTATTGAGGAGAAGTCCGTTATCCCTGGCAAGACAGAAAGGATTTCTGGATCATGGAGCTTGAGCATTTCTGTATATCTTGAAGTTTCTGGCCTTGGGCCCACGAAAGACATTTCTCCTTTGAATACATTGAATATTTCTGGGAGTTCATCAAGTTTGTATTTTCTGAGAACAAGACCTATTTTTGTTATTCTAGAATCATCTGAAGATGTAGAGAGGATTCCCGTAGATTCTGCATTAGGAATCATTGAACGAAATTTATACATTTGAAAATATTTTCCATGAAAACCGCCGCGTTTGGCTTTGTAGATTATCTTTCCAGGTGAGTCTAGTTTTATTAGGATGGAGATTGCTAATATTATTGGCAAGAATAGGAAGAGAAGAAATGGGGCCAGAGCTTTATCAAAGATTTTTTTTATCATTTTGGTTTTTTATAGGGTTTGATAATAGAAAAACAATTTTAAATGCGTTTCTCTGAAAAAAAGGGAATTTGAATAGAGAATCGTCTAGTTTAGAGAACAGCTTTAAAATTTTTGAATCTTCAGATTTAATTATTGGGGTCAGGAAGAGGGTCAATAGATTGAAATATTTGAATTCAACTTTTTTAAAATATCTTCTGAAAATTTTTAGATCTTTTGTTCTCATTAAATTTTCTTTTGTATATTTAGTTCTTTTTCCGGATGAATAATTTAGTTTTCTTTTCAGATTGATTAGTGGATTATCTCCTAAGGTGTCTCTTCCTATTGCAAATCCTTTCGGTTTTAATATACGAGACCATTCTTTTAGGGAAGATTCTAGGTTTGCTGAAGTGAATGCTGCAGCACTATGAATTATATCGAAGCTGTTGTCTTTAAAATCCATTTTTTCTCCGTCCATAACTTTGAATTGTATTTTATTTAGAAGNCCTTGGTTTTTTGCAACTATTTTTCCTACAAATATTGCTTTTGGAGAAATGTCTATTCCTGTAACTTTTGCTCCCATTTTTGTTAATTCTATTGGATCTTGAGCAGAGCCACATGCGAAATCTAGAACTTTTTTGTTGTTTGTTTTGTTTTTTATTAAGTTTTTTATGTATGTGTCTGGAAGTCTTAAAACTGCTATATCTCTTTTTGGAAATGTCTTGTTTTTGATATGTCTTTGAGCGTTTTTGTCATAGTGGGTCATTTCTATTTGCTTTCTTTTTTCTAGATTCATTTTTCATTTATTGGCATTAAGGAATCTTGTCTTTGAAGGTATTGTGATTCACATTTAAGGCATTGTACTATTTTTTCGGATTCTATGTTGACTGAATGAGTTAGAATTTCTCCACATTTACAAACCCATCCAGAGAGTTTTGCAGGAGAGCCAAGCATTAATGCGTAAGGTTTTACAGGTTTTGTTATTAATGCATGAGCCCCTATAAACGAATATTCTCCTAATTCATTTCCAGGAATTATTGTTGCATTTCCTCCTATTGTTGTTCCTTTCTTTACTAAAGTTTTTGCGAATTCAGATGTTCTGTTTATGAATGATCTGGGATTTAGAACATTTAAGAAAATAACTCCTGGGCCTATAAAAACATCAGATTCTATAGAAACTCCGTCACAGATAGTTACACGGTTTTGCACTTTACAGTTATCTCCCATCTGAACATTAGGGCCAATGCATGAATTCATTCCGAAGCTGCAATCAGACCCGATTTTAGTATTTGGAAGGATATGGGAAAAGTGCCAAATTTTTGTTCCTTTTCCTATTGAGACATTTTCATCAATTATAGAAGAAGTATGAACAAAGAAATTAGGAGCAGCAGAATCTATTATTGTTAATACTGGATTTTTTTCATTATTTTGAATATGGTTTTGAATAGGTGCAGGAATTTGAACGAGGGTTTCTGATTTTCTTATTTGGCTTATTAGTTCTATTGCAGGCAAAGTATCTTGAAGAGAGAAGCCTTCTCCACTTAGGATTTTTTTGTAGGATTCAATGTGGAGATTTTCAAAGTTTTCTGAAAATTCTATTTCTTTACCGTCTATTTTTAGTGATTTATAAGAATTTTTGTTGTTATAAAGCGCTTTTTCAGGAAGATTATTTTTGTCTATTGATAGGTTCCAAGATACTTTTGCTTTTTCTAATTCTAGGAAGCCAGAAGTTTTTTTATCTTCTGAAAGATGAATTTCTGATTTTATTACTTTTCCGAAGATCCATATTAACATATCAAAGAAGTGAACTCCTAAATTAGAGGCGAGTCCTCCTGATTTTCCAGTATGGCCTTTCCATGAAAAGAGATACCAGTTTCCTCTTGGAGCTATATAATTTAAGTCTATTATGTATTTTTCTTGCTTTTGCGAGGATTCTACAGATTGTTTGAGGGCTTGAATTTTTGGATGCAATCTTAGTTGTAGAATAGGAAAGATTCTTTTTCCTGTTTCTCTTTCTAGTTCTATGAGTCTTGTTAAGTTCCAAGGGTTTAAGACAAGGGGTTTTTCGCAAATTGCATTCGCTCCAATTCTGAGAGCAAAGCGACAATGAGAGTCATGTAAGTAGTTTGGAGAGCATATGGAAATGAAGTCAACCTTTCTTTCTGGTGATTCACGCTTTAGTTTTTCAAGATGTCTATCAAAACGCTCAAATTCTGTGAAGAAATCTACATTATCATAGAATTTATCAAGAATACCCACAGAATCATTAGGATCAAGCGCAGCTATTACTTTATTTTCTGTTGTTTTGATGGCTTCTAAGTGTTTTGGGGCTACAAAGCCTGCGCAACCAATAATAGCAAAATTTTTGTTCATTTTCTCTTTTTTGTATCTAAAAAATCAAGATAGTTTTTGTTTAAAAGATTATATGTTCTCTATAGTTATCTAGTAAAAATGAGCTTTAGAATTCCAAATAGAGAACCGAGCCCATAGCTTATATGCAGCGATGAGAAGATAATTGGCATAGTTATTAGATACGCAGGATTTCCTTCTTTTATAGCTACTTTTAATGAAAAGAAGAAGTTTAAGATTAAGTATAATATTAAGACGGAAACCAATGTGATAATGAAAATTGAGGAGAGTGTAGAAAGTAATAGAAATAAAAGAATAAATGAAACGAAAGCTAGGGGAATAAGGTGTCTTATTCTTACAGGAATTTGTTTTGAAAATTTAAATGGCATTATTACCCAAAGACCATTCTTGAAGTTATATTTTATGAAATCTAAGAAATTAGTTTTTGGATAGTACTTGCTTTCTATTTCTGGGATAAGAAGAGTTTTAATTCCGGCTTTTTTAGCTCTTATGAACAATTCCATGTCTTGTCCTCTTGTTAGACCTTCGTTGATTAAGCCTATTTTTTTGAATACTGATTTTTTAAATCCTGGACCGAAGGCGGAATCTGAAAATTTAGGTTTTCTAATTCCAGTTTTATGTTCTGAGTTTCCTACGCCAAATTTATTTGAGAAACAGATAGCTATCGATTTTGCGGTTATATTTTTACTCTTCGATGTGGCTTTTAGTGTTCCCCCCGCGATTTCAGCGTTATACTTTTTCATGTAATGGATACATTTGGAAATGTGATTTTTTTTGTATTTTGTATGCGCCCCTGTCCAAAAGATTACAGAGCCAGTCGATTTTTTAATTCCAAGATTTATTGCAAAAGGGGTGTACATATTTTTATTTTTTATTTCCTTTATCATAGGGTATTTTTTTTGATATTTCTTTAGAATTTTAGAAGTAGAATCTGTAGACATCCCGTTCATTACAAGAATTTCTATTTTATTTTTTGGGTAATCTTGATTGAGAAGGGAATTGAGGCATTCAGAAATAAATTTTTCCTCGTTTCTACAAGGGACGATTATGGATATTTTGGGAAGACTCATTTTCTTAATTGTATAAAAATCTTTATATATCTATGGAGAGACTTAGGGAGATGCAAAAAGAGCTTAATTATACTAGGGTTTTATATAAAGAGAGAAAGTTTATTTTTAGGTTTACAATTGTATTTCTTGTTTTAGGAATTATTTTAACTTTAATGACACCTAAAGTTTATGAGTCTGATTCTTTGATAGAGCTTGGTTCTTTCTCTAAGGATTTGAAATCGAATATTCTTGTCGCTGGAGAAATTGAAAGAGATCATGTTTATACCCAGGCAGAAGCAAAAAATATTATCTCCTCTTCCATTATTCTTAATCCAGTTATTGAAGAATATTTTTCAAAAGGGTATAGTTTGAATGAGTTTAGAAAGAATAATATAGAAGTTATTATTGTTTCAGAGAGAGGAGGATTATCTGAAACTTTGAAGACATCCTTTGTAAATATAAGGACAAAAGCGAATTCTCCAGAGATTGCGAGAGACATTAATGCTAAAACTGTATCTAATTTCTTGAGTTTTGCAGAGGTTAGATATCAAAGTAAGATAGATACAATTTCTAATAAGATAGACAGATTAAATAGAGATCTTATTGGGATAGGTGCTGAGAGACAAATTGATTTGAAGGAAGAAAAAAGAGATCTTCAAGAAATTTTGGATGATGCTAGAAGTTTTAAAGTGATTAGTGATCCTCAGTTGCCAAAAGAGGCCTCTGAGCCTAGTTTGTTGACTAATGTTTTACTTGCTTTGATTTTGGGAGTGGTAATTGGAAGTTTTGTTGCTGTTTTTAGGGAAATGTTAAATAGATAAAAAGAATGAATTTTCATGGTTAAAGTGTTGGTTTTTCAGAGTTGGGGTCTGGGAGATATGGTTATGACTATTCCTATGATTGATTCTTTGAGGGGGGTGTTGCCTAAAGCGAAAATAGATGCAGTTGTTGGAACGAAAGAAGTAAAAGCTGTTTTAGAGATGACTGGGCTTGTTGATAATATAAAAATTATAAATACTAGGAGGAAGAATTTTGATCTGATTAGGGGATTTTTGGATTTGAGAAGGGAAAGATTTGATATGGCTTTTGTAGGAACGGAGATTACTGGAAAAGCATGTTTCTTTCTTAGATATTTATCTGGAGTAAAGAAAGTATATGATGGAAGAGGAAAAGAGGATTTGCGGAGAGTTTTAGCAAATATGGAAATATTAAGAAAAGCATTTCCGGGAGCAGAGATTGGAGAAATCGGATTAAAAGTTAGTGAAGAGAAGAGAAAAGAAGTTGATAGCTTTTTGAAGAAAAGTGGTTTGAAAAGGAAAGAGATTTTAGGAATTCATCCAGGAAGTTTGAGGACACAGAAGTATAAGAGATATTCTGTTGAGAGATATGTAAGAATTGCTAAGGAATTTTTGAAGGAACATGGGAAAGAGAGAGTTTTAGTTTTTTTGGGACCTGAAGAAGAAAAGTTTTCTGAATTATTTAAGGAAATTGATAATAGAATTGTAATTGTTTTAGGGAAGGATATTGAGTTTATTACAGGCTTATTAGGAAAGGTTTCTGTTTTTCTAGGAAATGATTCTGCACTTGGGCATATAGCTGCAGCTATGAATGTGAAAACAATTACTTTAGTTGGAAAAACTAATATATTGAAGACAAGACCTTGGGGAAACAAGAGTAAAGTGATTCTTGGGGAGAATAGAGATATTGAAAAGATAAGTGAACGTGAAGTGTTAAAAAATATAAATCTTGCTTTTATGGAGAAAGAGAATGATTAACATGCTTGGAGTTTTGATATTTTTATTAGTTTTGATTTATTTGGGATTGAATTTAGCTATTTGGAAGAGAACAAAGTCTATGGCTCTTCTTATAGCACAAGGTTTGATTTATGTTTATACTTTTCATGGATTCCTTTTGCTTTATCTAGGAAGAATATTCCCGACGATATATGAGAAGATACACTATTTTTACAAATATCCTTTTTATGCTAGTTTTGATTTGATTTTAATTAAGTCTTTGATATATCAGTTAATTTTCGCTATCTTGTTTTTGCTTGTTTTGCTTGTTTTTGCTTTGAATGTTAAGGAAAAGAAAAGAGAAAAGGCAGTTGAAATTGATTTGAAACTTATTTCAATAGTCTTGGGATTAATTCTTTTAGCGAATCTATTTCTTTGGAGAGAACAATTCTTTAATTTTATAAGATATGGAGATATTTCTTATTTATTTTATAAGATAACTGCTGCAAATTTGTTTGGTTGGTATACTTTGTCTAGACTTGCTTTTGATTTTTTAGCTATGGGACTGATATTTTTAGGGTTTATAATTTTTGGATTGAGTAAGGATTTTAAGATTAAGAAATCTACATACAATCCTTATCTGTTTGTATTTATTTTGTTTTTACTTGTTTTGCTAGTTATGATTCTTTTTAGTTTAGGGGATAGACTTTCCTTAGTTATAGGAACTTTGTTTGCAGTTTCTTTAGCTATTTATAATAAGAAAGATAAGAAAGGATTGGCTAAAGTACTGGTCGTTTTGTTTTTGCTGTTTTTATTGATTAATTCTATTAGGATTTTTAGAAATGATCTTGCTGATATTGGAGATGATTTTTCTAGGGATTCACAAACGCTATTTGCTGATGTAGTTGTGACAGGCGAAGGACATTATACATTTTCTTTAAATGCCGTAATGAAGTATGGGAAAGAAAGATTTAATGGAGGGAGCTTGAAACATGCTTTATTTGTGTTTATTCCAAGTTTTATTGTTAAGGAAAGGCCTATCAGTGGATATGACTTTATGGTTGATCAATTGATTTTAGATAAATTTACTGGTTTTGGGATGCATTATTCTTCTGATTGGTATTTGAATTTTGGTTTTCTTGGAATTATTGTTGGGGCTTTAGTTTTAGGATTAATTTTTGGAGGAATTTATAGGCTTTCATTGAAATCACAGGGATGGAGGTTTGTTCTTGCAGGCATGATTGGAATATTACCTTTATTTTTGAGGGATGGAATGGCAGGGTATAAGAATCTTGTTTATTATGGTATTTTCGGAGCTATTATTTATTTTTTGATTTATTTTAAGGATTCTTTTTCGGGTATAAAATTGTAATATTTTTCTCCTTCATCTTTGTAGGAGAGAAGTGCTTCTTTATTAGTTTTATACCATGAAATCATTTTAGAAATGCCTTCAGAAACTTTTATTTTTGGAGAGTATCCTATAGCCTTTATTTCATTTGTGTTAACTTTGACTTTTTGCGGCTGAGCTTTTTCTGGATCTAGGAAGAGAATTTTTGAGGGAGAGTTTGTTTGTTTTAGTATTTCTCTAGCTACATCAATAACTCTTAGTTCTTCTTCGCCACTGATATTATAAATTTTATTTTTTGTGTTTAGAGTTAACATCACGCCTTCTATGAAATCATCAATGTAGGTGAAATCGAGAGTTTTTTCTACATTTCCATATATTTTGAGAGGTTCATCTTTTAGAGAGTTTACTATGAAATTACTCATTAATCTGCTTGTTTTGTCAAAGCAAGGGCCATAAACAGTTGAAGGCCTTAGGATAATGTAGTCAATGCCATAACAATCATGATAGGATTTTACTAGTTCTTCGACATAAACTTTGCTTGCAACATAAGGGTTTCTTTCTTTACTAAGAATTCTTGATGTGGAAGGGACGACTATTTTTCTTATGTTATTTTTTCTACAGAACTCTAAGACTGAGAAAATTCCGTGAGTGTTATTCATGTGAGGAATTGAAGGGTTTGCGACAGCCTCATTGATTTTACATTTTGCGGCAAAGTGGAATAGAATGTCTGCTGTTTTTCCTTGAGGAAGAGATTTATTCTCTAAGTTTAAGACATCATGGCCTTCTCTTTTATCTATTGCTAGAACACATTCATGTCCTTCAGAATCAAGTCTTTCTTTCAATGCTTCACCTATCAGGCCTAAATGGCCTGTTATTACATATCTCATTTTCTCTCTTTTATATGAATTCTTAAAAGATGAAGGGTATTTTAATATTACTGTTATAGAAAAAGGTTTTTTAAGTTGTTACTGATTGATTTGTTATGAATAAGAGATTAAATTACTTGATTCTGGGTCTTGTTTTAGTTTTTGGTGTTTTGTTAGTTTATTTCCCACATTATAACTATGACTTTCCTTTGCATATTGATGAATGGAATTTGATTGGGGAAATGAGAAATGTTCAGAGTTTTGGCTTGGAAAGAGTAATTCAGAGCCCCATAGAGTCTGGATTTGTTCTTTCTTTGGTATTTGTTGATTCTTTTGTTGATATTGTCAAATTTTACAAATTTCTTCCAGCTTTGAATTTTTTGATTATAGGATTAGTGTTGTTTTATTTTTTGAATAAAGAATATAATTATTGGACGGGCTTGTTGGGAGTTTTATTCTTTGCTTCTTTGAAGAGTAATGTAAATGTTCTCGGAAATTGGTTTTTCGTTCCTATTGTTTTTGCGGCGATTTTTATTTATTCTTGTTTGTTTAATTTGGAGAAGAGTTTGGAAGCAAAGAGAAATATGTACTTGACTATCTTCTTTTTGTTTTTAATAGCCTTTATTCATCCTTCGAGTTTTCTTGTTTTGACTTTGACAGGAGTAATATATTATAGGATTAATTATAAGAAACTTAATGGAAATCTTGGAAGACTTAAAGGTTTTCTGTTTTTACTAATACCAATTATTCTTGTAATTTATAATTTAACTGATTTCTTTGGAAATCTAAATTTTATGGGCTTTTTAGGGAATTTTGTTTGGGGACCGTTAATAGTGCAGATTAATTTTGTGCCAATAATGTTCTATGGACTGTTAAGTAGTCTATTTGCGTTTATTGGATTTTATGTAACTTATAAGAGAAAAGAGTTGCTTGGATTCAGAATTTATGTTTTAATTTCTTTAATTTCTTTAATTGCGTTTTGGTTTGTAGGGAAGACTTTATTTTCTTCTTATCAGAGATATTTGTATCACTTTATGTTGGGAGCTGTTGTTTTTAGTGCTATAGGACTTTATGAATTTTTAAAATTTATATTCAATAGTATGAAAAGATATAAGAAAGAGTTGAGGATTTTTATTCTATTATTTGTTTTGTTGATTTCTCTTGTCGCCATGTTTTATAATTATGGGGAAGTATATGAACAGGCAGAACTGTATTATGTAATTGATGATAATGATAATGATGCAATTGTGTTTCTTAAGAATTATGATGTAGTAGAGAAAGGGACAGGGGATAGAGTTATTTCTTATAAATTTCCAGGGACAGCAATACATCCAATAACGGGGATAAAGACTACAGGGAATCTGAATGCTTATTATGAAATGGGAAATAGAATAGCTGATGATTTCTTTTTAGGAAATTGCAGTGCTAAGAAAGAGACTTTTGATTCTTGGAAGAGTTATAAATATGTTTATTCTTATGAAGAAATAAATTGTCCTTTCTTAGGAGAGATTTATAGGAATGATAAAGTGTTTTTGTATGAAGAATTTTTGGATTAAATTAGAGAGTTGTAACAATCGTTTCATCTTTTAAAACTAGAATTGTGTGTTCTGCTTGAGCAACTTTCTTTCCAGAAGATTCAATTAATTGTTTGTAATGATGTAAGATTCCCGCTTGTTCTATCTGTCGGAGAGCGAGAAGGCCTTTTGCTCCAAACTTCTTGTAAATCCAACGAGAACAGAAAGGCAATCCTTGGTATTCTTCTATTATAAAAGCAAGAACTTCTCTGGCGAAAGAATCACGGACATTTCCAGGAGATTCTATCTTGTATATTCCTGATGGGCCTCCATCTCTTACTTTTCCAGATGCGGAAGGAAGAGTAACAAAAGGTTCTATTGCATATGTTCCTTCTTCTAAAGAAATTTGAGAAGAGTTATTAAAATTAGGGATTGTTATCCCGGAATGTAGTTCATATTGTTCTATTGAATGTCCTGAAAGGTTTCTTATTGACAATGCGTTTTGAGATTCAGCTGTTTTTTCTATTACAGAGCCAATTTGAGAGAGGGAGACAGAGAGTTTAGCTATTTTGAGTGCTTGAGAAAGGGAAAGTTCTGCAGTTTTTATTAAAGACTTATTTTCCTTGGATTCCTCGGAATCAGAAGATAGATCAATTGAGAAAGCAGTGTCTGCACAAAAACCATTAATATGACAGCCAAGATCTACTTTCAAGAGACCTGAAGCGAGAGTTTCATCATTGTATGAAGGAGTAGAGTGTGCTGACATTTCATTGATTGAAAGATTTACAGGGAAAGCAGGTTTTGCGCCTGATTCTATAATTTTCTTTTCGATAGTTTCTGCTATTTCTAGCAGAGAAAGGTCAGTTTTTACGAATTGTCGAGCTTCTTCACGTACTTTTGCTAGAATTGAACCAGCTTTCTTTAGATTTTCTATTTCTTTCTTTGTTAGTCCAGGCATAAAAGTTTTAGAAAGGTTATCTTTAAAAAGCCTCTGATTTTCGACTTTCTATGAGGAGAGAAGATCTTAAACTTAGAAGAGACATATGTATAGCTGTGCTTGGAATTGATGAAAAAATTTATTTTGGAGTAGATGGAGAGATAGTTTCAGAGGCTTTTGCAGGAGATGGGCATGCTGTGGAAAAATTATCTGATAGGATCTCTGTTTATTGTCATGATAAAGGTTTTGAAGAACAGATTAGAAAAGATTTATTGACCAGAGTCTTGGATTTCAGCATTAAATATGCTGCAAGGCAAAATTAATTTTTAATTTTTCAATCTACGGTCTTTAGGAACGTGATTGAGAATAACAGAAGAGTTTGATTTTCCTAATCCTACAAAATCATTGTTAAGAGAGATTATGTAGCTTCCTGAAGGTTTTACAACTTGTAAATCAGAACCGTGAAGCCAGTCATTTAGTTGTTCTTCGGAGATTGGAATTATATTTTTTGTAATTTGATCTTTTAATAAGTGTGGGGCATCGAAACTCAATCTAATAGGAGTTTCCTTTTTTATAAAGTAGAGGCCCATAGTTTCTATGTTTAGGAAAGATCTGAGATTCATGATCTCGTCTTTCGATAGTGATCCCGAAAAAGCGCGCACTTTTTCTTTTCCAGATTCGAGTAGTAGATATGGAATATTTGTTATCCCAAATTGTTCATTTAGTTGAGAGACAAGTTTTTTCTTTTCAGCTGATTTTATAAATTGTATTTTCATTTTTCTATTTCCTCTAGGAGTGTGAATTTAGCTAGGAAGAATCCTTCTGAGTTATTGTCATGAGGATAGATACGGCAGGATTTACTTGTTTGAGAGGAATAGGATTCTTTTTCCCATTTTGTGATTCCTGGGCGGCATTTTAATGGGAGGGACAAAGACTCAATTTTTACAGGGAAGTTTTTGAGAGCGAATGAGATGACAGATTCGTTTTCTTCAGGAGAGTGAGTGCATGTGCTGTATACAAGAGTTCCTCCGACTTTTAGACATTTAAATGCAAAAGCGATGAATTTCTTTTGTTGGCGAGAAAACTTTTTGATAACTTTTGGATTCCACATTAGAAATGTTTTTGGACTTGAACGCAGAGTGCCCTCTCCAGAACAAGGAGCATCTACAAGAACTTTATCGAATTTAATATTATGTGAGGCTAGTCTGGAACAAAGAGAGATTGCATCATGTCTTGTTACAATTGTATTTGTAACTCCTGTACGTTCAAGATTGCTTGAGAGAATTTTTATTCTTCCAATCTTTAAATCGTTTGCAATTATGGTTCCTTGATTTTCCATTTTGGCTGCGATTTGTGTTGTCTTGCTTCCTGGAGATGCAAATAAGTCTAGAATAAGGTCTCCTGGTTGAGGATCAAGAGCTAGAGGAGACATCATTGAAGAAATTTCTTGAACATAGTAATAGCCTAAAATGTGTTCAACTGCATTTCCTAGTTCTCCAGGACCGAGATCCGTTGTTATTAACATTATTTCAGGATGTTTTGGAAATGGCTGTTTAACAGTCCATTTTTTCTCGAGTTTTTTGAGGAGATCAGAAGGAGAGATCTTTAGTGTATTACAACGGATGAAGCTTTCTGGCCCTGTATGGACAATAGATTCGAAAGCATCGAAGTCGGACTGAGAAGGCATGAGTTTGCGCAACCTAGATTCAAATGCAGGTTTCATTTCATATTTCCATTTTCTTGTTTCCATATGAAGATGTGGAAATGAAAGGTTTTAATAGTTACTGATTAAAGAAACTTGATGAATGGTGATAGAAGAAGATTTAAAGATGATTATGAAGGAGAAGGAACGATTGGGAAGAGTTATAGAAGTTTGATTTTAGGAGGAGAGGTTTATCTTGTTAAGGGATATGATAATAGGAAAAAAGATTCTTCTGGAGTAGAAGTAATAGTTGGGATTAAAGGAAGGCCTCTTTTATTCAATGTTAATGTTAAGGAATGTATGTTTGATGGTAGAGTTTAGAATAATTTTGCTTGTTTACTTGAAGACAAAAGGTCATCGAAGTCTTTATTGAATAGGGTTAGGATTTGTTGGGCAATTGGCTTTATTTGTTTGTCGATGTAATGATCATAATCTAACTTGTGCTTCAATTTTTGTTTGGGTTCTGGGCCATCTGTTGTTATGAAATATTGAATTACGTTCCCCTCAAGAGAATCTAGTTTTCTTGCTGCTTTGACATGGGGAGGTGTTGTTTTTGTGTACTCTGATAGGTTTTTTCTTATAGATTTTTGATACATTAACTTTTTGTCTAGAGATCCAGAACGCAGTTTTTTGATGTATGCTTTGATGAAACTTGTGATTTCCTTCTTGTGGAAGACTTTGTCGAGAAGTTGAACTTGGAATTCTTGGGCTGCATCTGTCCAGTCTCCACGGATTGCTTCTAAGCCTACAATTTCCATTTCTTCTTTTGTTTTTCCATCTTTTTTTACTTCTTTTAATCCAGCATAACGTTTTTTAGCTCCCTTTTCAGATTTTCCTCTCAGCTTTGGAATCATCATTGAAAGATATTGTTTTTCGAATTCTAATTCTAAAAAAGATTCACGATCGTAATTTTTGGAAACATAAGAATCATAGAAATCATTAATATATTTTGCAATTTCAAGGCCAAGGGTATTTGCCTTTGCTTTTCCTAAATCTGTATGAACGAAGACAGAGTCAGTATCAGAATAGATTACAGGAACTTTGAATTTCTTCTCTATTTGTTTTGCTGTTAGTTGTATTATCATTCTCGCAAAGCCAGTAATTGAGTTTGCCATATCAAAGTTGAAATATCTGCAGTTAGGGCTTGCAAGAACGCCCCAGAAAGAATTCATAGTTATTTTTAATGCATAAGAAGCAAGCTCATTGTTTTGTGCTTTTGCTTTTTCTCTTTCTTTATGAAGTTTTGTTATGATGTCTGGAAGGATGCCAGATTGATTTTTAAAATATGTTTTGTTTGGGGTTTCTATTGCACCTTTAGTTTTTTTGTCAAGAAGGGAAGCAGGATCTATATTGAATGTTTTTAAGACAGAAGGGTATAGAGATTTGAAGTCCAAAATAAGAACGTTATGATATATCCCGGGAACAGAGGGTTGAACGTATCCTCCAGTTATTTTTTCTGGCTTATCTACATATACGGAAGTTGGAGATACAAGACCACGTTTTCTTGCTTCTCTTATGTATAAGGAATCAAAAGCAACAATTGATCCACTCAGACGATCGAGTGGCATCCCAGTTAATTGAGAACGGTCTACAGCTAGTTCTATTAGTTTTGTTTTTTCAAGAATTTGAGAGACAAGGAGACAGTCAAGGAGATTGTAATCTGCTAGAGTTTGATGATCTTGTTTTTTATTGCTGTTGTATAGGGAGACGATTTGTTCATGTCTTTGTTTTCCCTTTAGGAGTTTTCCTTTCCCTAATAGAGTTTGAGAGACATCTTCTAAAGTATAAGATTCAAAATTAGCAAATTTTATTGAAGGGGCCTCTTTTAGGAATGGATCACGAATAAGGTTGAGGGCATCTAAGACAATTCTTCCTTGGATGTCTGCGCTGCTGCTTCTGAAAAAGTTTGATTCGATTCTTAGTCTTACTGGAGAGTTTGTTCTTCCTATATCGAATGGGATTTTGTGTTTTTCGAAAAGGATTTTTAGATTTTGTAAGTCAAAGTCGATGAAGTTCCATCCAGTTATTATATCTGGATCAAGTTCTAACAGTTTAGAGCGAAATTTTTCTAGACAATCAGATTCTGATTCACAGGAGATAACATTTTTGAGTTTATGTTTTGTAATCATGAATGTTTTTGAAAACCCAGGAGAATGAATGCCAATACATGTTAAGTTTCCTTTATCATCCCATTCTGTATCTACAGAAGCAATGGAGAGTTTTACTGGGGAACTAAGGGTTGGTTTGCTTATTTCAGGATTTTGATAGACTCTATCAACTTTTTCACTGGAGTCATAAGGTTCTGAATCTTGAATTTCAATATTTCCTAGAAGATCATTGTCCATGAGGAAACGGTAATGAGGTTTGATGTCCGATTCATAACAATTTACAGATTTGCGAATTACTTTGAATAGTTTGTTGAGTTCAGTTTGGTTTTTTGAAGATATCTTAGATACAGGAGAGCCAGAAAAATTCGTGTTTTCTGTTTTAGAGACTGTGAATTTTTTTAGATATTTAGAGACTTTTTTTACATCAGAGGTTTCAATGAAGAAATATGGAGAAAATGGGTGTATTGTGACGAAACTTTGCCCGTTTTCCAGTTTTCCAAATAGTAGTATCTTGGTTTCATCATCAATGTTTTTGTAGGTCGGATATACAATAAAGCCACGCATAGACAATAGGGGAAATTGTAATTTATAAGATGTTGCTTTGTTGGACAGGAAAAGGAATATTAGGGAATTGAGTTACTTAAAAGTGGTGAAAATGAAAAGATTTAAAAGCTTCTTTTTGTGCGGAATTTTATGAGTTATCAAAGTACAATGGAAAGACTTGAAAGAAAAGCAAGAAGAGCAGATGTTGAAACGATTAGTGAGACACCTCAGGCTATGTTGGTTGATTTGGAAGGGGATTCAAGAGATAATATGGATGAAGACGCTTTTAGAAGGGGATTTAATATATATGCTAGAACTCTTAGTCCTGAAGATGCTAAGAACCTAAGAAAGGAACTTAGAGTGAAGAGTACTGTATATTTGGCTATTGGAGTTCAGAGAATGAGAGATGAAGATGGAGTTTTAAGAAGAATTAGAGGAAGCTCAAATTATTTAGTTGGAAAACAGTTTAGAGATGATTATCTTGATTTTATTGAGAATCATGTTCCTGATATTTCTGGAGATGAAGTTCCGAAAGCTGAAGAATAATTAGTTTTTTATAGTTCTTATGCAACTTTCTTTTATGGGATTACAAATAGGAGATATTGTTCCAAGGAAAAGCTTGGAGTTTTCTGACTTGAAAGGGAAAGTGGTAGCTGTAGACGCCTTTAATGCAATATATCAATTCCTTTCTTCAATAAGGCAGCCAGATGGAACACCTTTAATGGATAATGAGAAGCGTGTGACTTCACACTTGAGTGGATTATTCTATAGGAATATTGCTTTACTAAGTGAAGGGATGAAGTTAATTTATGTTTTTGATGGAGAGAGCCCTGAGTTGAAAAATAGGATGAAAGAAGAGAGAAGAGAAAGGAAGGCAGAAGCGAGAGATAAATATGAGGCTGCTAGAGATGAAGAAGATATTGACTCTATGGGGAAGTATGGAAAACAAATTGGGACACTTGATTCTGAGAAGATAGAAGAAAGTAAAGAGTTATTGGAAGCAATGGGTGTTGCAGTTGTGCAAGCTCCTGGAGAAGGAGAAATGCAGGCTGCTCAACTTGTTAAAGATGGAGAAGCTTATGCTGTTGCTTCACAAGATTATGATGCTTTAGTTGTTGGAGCAGACAGGTTGATACAGAATTTGACTTTGGCTAGGAAAAGAAGATTGGGGAATGGGACTTATGTTTTTATTTCTCCTGAATTGATTGAATATAAAAAGACGTTACAGAGTCTGCAACTTGATACTGATCAGTTGATAAGTCTTGCGATATTAGTTGGAAGCGATTTCAATCCTAAAGGAGTTCATGGAATTGGGCCCAAAAAGGCATTAAGTTTAGTTAAGGAAAAGAAATTTCCCGCTGTGATATTTAAAGAGCTTGAAGAACAAGGGAAATTGAATTTTAATTGGAAAGATGTTTTTGAGATTTTTAAGAAGCCTGATGTGAAGAAAGAGAAGATAGTATTTCCTAAAATGAATATAGAGAAGATAAAAGAGATTTTAGTTGAAAGACATGATTTTTCTTTGGAAAGAGTAGAGAAGCAGTTGGAGAAATTGAATGTGATTAAAGGAAAGAATCAGCAGCAGACGCTGTTTTAGATAATATGTTATTATTTAGTAGTAACAATATAGAAAGGTTTAAATAGTTATTTTTCATTGAATTTTTATGAAAAAGAGAAGAAAATTAGATTGGATTGATAGAACATTGTATTCTATACTTATAGGTGCATCCACGCTTTTGCCTTTAAGTGGTATGTTTGTAAAAAGCGCATTTTTATCTGAAAAGATAAATTCTCAAAGCCAATTAGAAAGAGTTATAGATGAAGAGAAAGAGAAATTGGGACTTGGAAGTGTAGAGGTTGAAGGAAAATTAGTGGATAAGGGATTTCAATATGAAGGAAGAGATGCTACAAAAGGCATTGCGGCGTGGGCAGTAAAAGATTGGGATGATCAATACAAGATATTTTTAATTAACGGAAGAGGAAATACAAGAGATGGAGTAAGACATGAATTATATCATCTTGCTAGAGGGATGGAAGAGCCAACTGGAAAAGGAAGTAATAAAAGCACATTTAATAATTGGGAAGCAGATTATTTGCTTTCAGAAGAGCCACAAGCTGTTATCTATGCAGCCACAGGATTAAAATTAGGAAAGTTAAATCTTTCTAATTACTTAGAAAAGAATAGAAATTAGTTTTTAATTATTTGAAACCTTGTTCTCTTAGTTTTCCTAAGGTAAATGATAGAAGGGCAGCGATGAATAATACAATACTGATAAGCCCTGTTTTTAATGCTGTTGACGCTACTTGAAAACCTATTAATGCTATTGCTGCTGTGGCAATTCCTAATAAGAAGAATCCAATCGCAGATATCATGAATAGTTTTATTGTGTTCATTTTTCTTTTTGGTTATTCAAGACCCTTTTCTTTTAATGTTCCTAATATGAATGAAGCGATTCCTGCAACAAGTAAAGTTAGACTTAATAATCTTGTTTTTCCTACTGTTTCTGCAATTACAAATCCTGTTAAGGAAAGAGAAGAAGTTACAATTGCTAGAAGAATGAATCCTACAGCGACAAGAGTATAAAGTTTTTGATTTTGGGAAGTCATGTTCTTATGTTAAGTTTCTGAAATTTTTTCAGCGTAGTTTTCTACTATATCAGTGTATCCTCTGAGTCTCATTCTATCTAATAATTCTTGTTCTTCTTTTTTATTTTTAGCTCTTCTTATTCTCCATAGTCTTATGATTGCTTCGAACTTCTTTGAGAATATAGAAATTAAAACGAGAACTGTTATAAAAATTATTATTCCAATGAGTTTTACCCACCAAGTGTCTGCTAGGAGGAGTAAGCCACTGATTGTTACAGCTACAAATCTTGTTAGTCCTAAAATTGAAAGAACTGTTGCCATACCGAATGAGATTACCATTGATGTAATGTCTGAGAAAGTTGAGAATGTGGAGAGAACTTTATCGATATAAATAGCTAATGTTACCCATATTGCTAGAGTCAGAAAGAAAAACCAATTTAATCCGGGTTTTTCTCCAATTACTACCTTTCCCACTGGATCGGTATAAGGGGAAATTTTTTCATAACCTTTTACTACTGGACCTATTGACTTTGTTTTGCTTAATACGTCTAGCCATTCTTTTTTTAGAAAGTCAGAAGCTATTTCTCCTGTCTCTTCTGAATTTTTTGGAATTTGGTCCGTAACTTTTTTTAAGTCTTCTTGATTTCCCAAATCTGTTATTTCTATTGCCTTGATGTTTGGAACAAAGACAATAACTAATAAGAGAATTAATATGAGGGAAACTATTCTCACTTCCTTTTTCATCACTTCACTAAGTTGTGAGCGTATATAAAATTAATTAAAAAATAAAAAAATAAAGTTTGGTTTTTTAGTTTCTGTTATCTTCCTTAAAAGCATTATCAGCTTTCTTGAATCCTCTTATTGCGGAAGCTACGGATGCCGCACCCTTTCCGGATTTCATGGATTCTATTTCTATTTGTCTCGTTAGTCTCCATTTTCTCAGTGTTCTACCAACTCCAACGTTTAGAGAAACTGCAGCTACGAATGCAGCTATTACTATTATTACAATTCCGAAAGCACCTATTGCTGCTCCAGTAGCGAATAGTCCTGCTACCCATGGAAGAATGTTTGTCACACCAGCGATTAATGCAAATCCTGCACCTATTACCCAAGATGTTCCTTCACTGAATGAGCTGAATACTGTAACGATGTCTGCTACTGCAAACATGATTATCGCGAATACTGCTAGATGAAGTATAAGGCTTTCTAGAGAAATTCCTTCAACTCCTAAGATTGCACTTAATATACCTCCGACAGCACTATCTTCAGAAATTATAGCTTTTGAGGTTGTGGTTGCTCCAATTTGAGGCAGCGATGCTGCATATGCATAAACTCCCCAAATTACGGCCAAAGCCAATATCGCTATTCCAATTGATATCAAGACTTTTACTGAAGTTCCTAATTTTTTCTTTCTACTAGCCATTTAATTTTCACCCCCTTTCATTTTAATTGAAATTATTCTCTCATTTGTTAAAGTAGGAGCATATATAAATCTTTTTTATTGGGAAAGAGTAGTATGTCTTTTTTTATTGTGAATTTTTAAAGAAATATTTAAATAGGTATCGAATGTAATATATTCATGAAAAGAGTAGGTGTGTTGTTATTAATGACTTTAGTTTTTAGTATGTTTGCTGTTAGTGTTGTTTCTGCGGCAGACAATCCTTTTAGTCAAGTTGGAGAGTTGACTAATTCGGCTGTTGAGTCTTTTGTGGATGTTATAGAGCCATTATCAAAAGTGATTGTTGGCACTAGCGAAACGGGAGAGATATTTTTTGGAAGACTTCTTATGTTGGTTGTTGTCTTTTCTTTAGTGGTTGTGATCTTGGGGAGATTGCCATTTTTTGATGATCATAGTTGGGCTCCTTGGTTGATTAGCGGTGTTTTGGCTATAACTGCAGTTAGATTTTTATCTGTTGAATGGATTAGGACAGTAGTGCTTCCTAATCAGGTTTTTGCTGTGGCGCTTACTGCGGGACTGCCGTTTGTTTTATTTTTCTTAATTGTTAAAGAATTTCCTTCTAGAACTGCAAGAAGGGTTTCTTGGATCTTCTTTGGGATTGTTTTCTTAGCTTTGTGGACTGCGAGATCTGCAGAATTGGGGAAGATATCTTATGTTTATCCATTAACTGCTTTGCTTGCTTTGGGGATGATTTTCTTTGATGGCACGATTAGGAGATGGATGGCTCAAATTGAAATGGAAAACTTAGGCGCAGCTAGTAATGTTCAAGCGAGGGCAAATTTACAGACAAAAATTAATGAAGTTAATCAGAGAATGCTTACTGCTGATCCAGCTCATCCTGAAAGAGGTACTCTGACTGCAGCAGAAGGAAATAAGTTGCTTAAAGGGTACAGTAAACAGATGAAGAAGCTTCTGAAGGGCTAAATAAATGTTTATAAACTTGTTTTTTCTTTTTATAAGATGAAAAAAAGGAGTGGTGTTTTGAGAATTGGGTTTTTGGCTTTAGTGTTGATTGTGTTTTTAATGAATATTAGTTTTGTTTCTGCTTATTATTTTCCTCAGGTAAGAGATATTTCCCAAGGAGTTGTTGACACTTACATTGATGTTTTTGAGCCTGTTTTGCAGGCTTTGTTAGGAGGAGAAGAATATTATGGACTTTTGTTGTTTGAGAAGTTATTGATTTTTATTATTTTGTTAGCTTTGATTTATGTTATTTTAGGGAAGGTTCCTGTATTTGAAGATCAGACATCAATTAAGTGGATTATAGCAGTTATTGTTCCTTTATTGGGAGTTAGGTTTATGAGTTTTGAATGGGTCAATACTATTCTGATTCAATATCAAGTTTTAGGAATCGCTTTAGCTTCTATATTGCCTTTTATGATATATTTCTTCTTTTTGCATAATGTTGGGGCAGATTCTCCAACAATTAGAAAAATGGGATGGATATTGTTCATTGTTGTTTATCTTGGATTGTGGATTAGTGCAGAAACAGAGAGTTATGGGGCTGTTTACTTTTGGACTGGAGTTGCTTCTTTGATATTCTTGTTCTTCGATGGGACAATTCATAGGTATTATATTCAAGAAGAGATGAGAAGATCTGGGAACACAACAAAGGCGCAGCAGATAGCTGCTATAAGAAGAGATATTGATGAAGTACAGGATGATATTAATCATGGATATATTTCTTCTAAAGTTGGACATAAGATAATGAAGCAGAAAAGGAAAGATCTTGCTTGGATTGAGAAAAACCTTTAATTATACTAAGATTACTGATGTAGAATGTAATCTTGGGTATCCAGAAACCTAAAGAAACTAGAGAGGTTTCAGGATTTAGACTTAATTCTTCTGAAACCAATTACTTCTTTTTCTTTGTAAATTGGAACGTCTTTTTCTTTTGAGCTGGTTTTGTAGAGTAGTAGAATTCCGATTACTACTAATACTATTGCAATTATTGTTAGAATTGAGTTTGTGATTGTTCCTAGGACAGGGAGATTAATAGCAGCTTTAACTGTATCAAAAGTTAGGATGAATGCTATAATTCCTAAAACGGATAAAATGTAACCTATTGTCTTTCTGTTCATTTTGCCTCTTTTTGTTAAGGGTATTATGGAAAGTTTATATATAAAGATTGCTAAAACAATCTTTAACTTAAATGTTGAAGTATAAACTTTTAAGTATAAACATTTTCTCTTAGAGATATGGGAAGTTATGATTTGTTAGGGAATGTTGCAATTGTGAAGTTTGATACTTCAAAGAGGAGAAAGGTAACGGCAAAGGAGAAGAAAGCTTTTGCTTCTAAGGTATTGAAGACACATAAATCTGTGAGTACAGTTTTAGAAAAAAGTGGGAATTTTTCAGGAAGATTGAGAAAACAGAAGACCTTGTGGATTTTAGGAGAGAAGACTAAAGAAGTATTGTATAGAGAAAATGGATGCGAATTCAGATTTAATGTTGATGATTGTTATTTTTCGAGTAGGTTGAGTACGGATAGAGAAGAAGTTGCCAATCAAGTTAAGAAATCTAGGAAGAAGGAGTGTGTTTTAGTTATGTTTTCAGGGACAGGGATATATGGTATTGTTATTGGAAAGATTGCTGGGGCTCGTGTTTCCAAAATTGTGTGTGTTGAAATCAATAGAAAATGCAATAAATATGCTTTGGAAAATGTTCGGAGAAATAAGTTACAAGAGAAAGTGAAGATTGTTCAAGGAGATGTTAGGAAGAAAATAGGAAAGGGGAATGAAATTAGGGGAAAGTTTGATAGGATTGTTATGGCCAGGCCTAATTTGTCTGATGATTTCTTAGACGTTGCTTTCAAAGCAACAAGGAAAGGTACGATAATTAACTATCACGCTTTTTGTCATGAGCTTGAAATGAAAGCTGGAGTTATTGAGGAATTGATTATGGAAAAGGCTAAGAAGGCAAAGAAGAAAGTTAAAATTTTGAAGATAAAAAAAGCAGGGGAAATTGCTCCCTATAAGTTTAGATATCGTGTTGACTTCAAAATTGTGAAATAGTATTAATTATCCTGAATTGAAAAGATCATCTAATGTTGTTGGTTTATTGAAATCTTTTCTTGTTGCTAATCCATATCCTATCATTGTTCTCTTGTAGGAATCTTCATGGTCTTCTTCAGATCTTTTTTCTATGAAGTAATTAACTAATTCAGTGAAAGAGTTTAATCTGGCTTTTTGCTCTTGAGTTAGTTCTTCTGGGGAGTTGTCAGTTTTCCAAATGTTTAACTCTCTTCCAAGATATTCAATAGCTTCATCGAACTTACCAGGAGTTAAAGGTGCATCAACACCGTATAATCTTCTATCAGGATTATTGATAAAATGGTCTGCTGAGCATGAATTTCCTATAACATCTGATAATGTGTAGGCTACTAGCTTTCTGATATCTTTGTCTTGTGTAGAATGTGTTTCTTCTTCTAGGTCTGCTAACTGCATGTCGTATTCATATATCATATTTTTACTACTTTAGTGTGATTTATAAACCTTTCTATCATCTTTTATGCAGCTTCATTTGTTTGAGTTGTATACTCTCTGAAAGGAGCAATCATGGAGTTTGCCATCCCATCACATGTTTTTTGGTCAAAGAAATCTTCTAGTTCTATTTGTACATTTCCAAAAATTTCAGGAACAACTTTTTTCATTCTTGAAATCGCAGATCTTGTACCAGCTTTTATTATTGAATGATTATTCATTACATAAATATCTACTTTGTCTTCAATAGGCAAACATAACACAAGATTGCGAGTTCTTCCACTGTATCTGCTTGTAGAGATCACACCATATCCTCCGAATCCAAGATAATTTAAGGGTACTGTTTGAATATTGTTATGTCTTCTTGGTTCTATTAAATTTCCGAATGAAAGTATATCTCTTGCAATAATGTTTGCAATAATTTTACTTTTTCCTCTTACCATATTACCGAAATATCTAAACCATATTTAACTTTTTTTATACTCTTAAATGTACAACTCTGATCGAATTGCATGGTTTAGATTTGCAACTTCGATGAAATTGCAGTAGGAGCTTCCCCTCCGTGCCAGGTGAATCTTGGACGAACGCGCATAGGATAGAGACGTTCTGAATTATCATCAAGAATTATTGCAGAGCCCTTTAAGGAAGGGAGATCGTTTAGAGATTTTTGAATTTTTTCTAGAACATAGGATTGCATTATATTATTCAGAGCTGTGATGTCTTGTTCGGAAGTCACACGATGGGAAATTACAATATCTGATTGAGTTAAAACATCATTATGTATTTGTCCTGGTTGTTGTGTTGCAAGAACAATAGAGATTCCAGGTTGACGCCCTTCTCTAATTATTTGTGTTAAGATAGGAGTTGCTGGTGTGCTTCCTGTCTTTGGAAGGAATTCATGTGCTTCGTCAATAAAAAGCCAAACAAGGGGAGAATCAGGAGTTGCTTGTGCGGAAACATTTTGATAACCTCTTTGAATGGAGATTATTTCTTCTTTTTTTCTTGAGATAATACGAGATTCAAATATTTTTTTGGAGATTATCGATATTGCTAAGGCTCTAATATTGAATGTTGATGCTGATGTGTAAACAGAGAGATCTATTATTGTTGTTTTTCCGGCGTTTATTAAATCTGATATTTGGGTTCCTTTTTTTTCTTCTGAAAAGATTCCCCAAGAAGATGCTGAATCGAAAAGGGAAAATGCAATAAGCTTTGTTTCTGCTGGAGATTTGTGATCTTCTGAAATGAGAGATTGTATTTCAGATATTGTGAAATCTTCTTTGGAAGATTTTAACTTAGAGACAGCACGAGTTATTAGAACTGCTGGGAGTGAAGTAAAATCAAGATTAAAAATTGATATCCAGTCTTCCGCTTCTAATTCTGATGGGGAAAGGGCAAAGGTTTCGTCATAAGGAATGCCTTTAGATTCATAATCTTGAGCCTTTCCTAATGGGACAAAAACTTTTATTGGGAGTTCTTTGCTTTTTAAGCCCCATTCCTTTAGAAGAGAGGAATCTTTTTCATTTTTGTACTTCATTGTCCAGAATATCCCCATTGTATCAAAAATGATTGGAGCTATATTCTTCGATTCATCTTTTGGAAGATCAGTAATTGATTCTGCCATAGCTGCTAAAGTATAACTTTTTCCAGATCCTTTTTTTCCAGCAAGAAGGATTGTGTGGGATCTTGCGATGTCCAGAAAAACATGGTTTGATAGAGAAGTATAATTTCCCATTTTGACATAGCTTTTTCCTAGAAAGATTAGTCCCTTTTCTGCGAATTTTATTTTGTCGGCGGAATCACGCCCTATAATCACCTCGTATGGCATGGGAGTTGTAATGAAAGACAATTAATAAAGTTTATTACTATCTTGTTTGAACTCTTGGAAAGTTATATAAAGGGAGGTTTTCTTCTTTAAAAATGTCAGATAAAAAGGATACAGTCGAAATTAATTTGGGTTTTTTGAAAAATATTAAGAGAAATCCTTGGGTTTTGAGTTCTATTATTTTGTTGATTGCTTTAGTATTTGTTTTCTTTAATGGGGGATCAGGAGGAGTTGGGGAAGATGTGGCTGCTAAGAATCTTGTTGATTTTATTAATTCTCAAGGAGATTCTCCTGTGACTTTAGTTGGTGTGAAGAAAGTAGATAGTTTATATGAAGTTACTATAAATGCTGAGGGACAAGATGTTCCACTTTATGTTACTTTAGATGGAAAGTTTGCGGTTTTACCTACTCAAGTTATTCCTCTTTCTGGAGATTTGCCTGATTCTGGGGATACTGGCGATGAGGGAACTGGAAGCGGAGGAGTTCAAAGTATAGATATTTCAAATAGTCCTGTTAAGGGACAAGAGACAGCGGAAGTCATAATTGTTGAGTTTAGTGATTATGAATGTCCATTTTGTGGAAGATTTTATTCACAGACCTTTGGATTGATAGAAGAGAATTATGTTGATACTGGAAAAGTAAAGTATGTTTTCCGAGATTTTCCGTTAAGTTTTCATCAGAACGCTCAAAAAGCTGCTGAAGCTGCAAGATGTGTGAGAGATTTGAAAGGCGATGTTGGATACTTTAAGTTCCATGATAAATTATTTGAAGGACAAGGAGAATTGAGCGATGCTAACTACAGAAAATGGGCTTTAGAATTAGGAGCTAATATTAACTCTTGTTTGGAATCTGGGAAGCATGCTGCTGGCGTTTTGGAAGATATGAGTTATGGACAGAGCTTAGGTATTTCAGGAACACCTGGATTCTTTATAGGGAATGAAGAGAATGGATATACTATAATAAGTGGAGCTCAGCCTTATTCTGTGTTTGAGCAAGTTCTTGAGAGTTATTTGGCTTAGTTAAGAGAGTTAATACAATTATGTGAAAGCTTTTACGAGTATTATTAATTGGAATAAAGTTAATGAGCTTTACCTTTCTGCCTTGAAGTGATTATAGGAAAGTTTATAAGTTAAACATTTCCTTAATTTTTATGAAAAGTGAAACACTAATAACTGGTTTTTTGAGTACGGTTATACTTGCATTGATTGGAGTTACAGGAGGATTAGTAGTTTCTAATATTGGAGTTCGTGAAGAGAAAATTAATTCATTAGAAAATGTTGGACGTCAAGCGATGGTTGCCTCTGCTGGAGAAGATAGAATTTGGAGCGATGATGAAAAAAGAGAATTTTTGGATGAGATTGGATTGAAGCATTCAATTTTACAAGAGGGACAGGATATTTATCTTAGAGTTGGTACTAATCGTAATTATGGCATTAGACAATTTAGTCTTCCTCATGTGGATAAATTTGGTGGAGAGTTTGACATTATTGGAGGATATAATTTAGAGAATGATGGTGGACTTTTGGTAGGAAGTAGGACGAAGTCGGGAACGTCACTTGGAAAAGTGTCTGAAAAGACTATGAAATCTTATATTGATAAGAAGTTAGAGCAATAGTTATGTTATTTATTTAAGAAGTCAATTTCTTCATCTGAGAGGTCTAGTTTTTTTTGAATTTCTGACTTCATTAATAGGGGCTTTAAGAGATTGAAATCTTGCATTGCGCGTTTTGTTGAATAGTGTGCAAAACGAGCGAATTTTCTTGCGATTGTTTTCTTTTTTGCAATTTTTTGATTGTTAAGCCAAATTTTTAGAATTCTCTTTGGCCTGTCATATTTTGTGAAACCGCCGAGTGCAGAAGGTTTGGCAAAGGAGATTCCTGCGCTTTGAAATGCGTTTTGATATATTAAGAAACGCCAAGATTGATTTTTGTAAATTCTGCCTCGGAAAAGATCAGCATTCCCTAACTGTTCATATGCTTTGGCTAAAGCTTCATTTTTGTATTCTTTTGGTATGTTTTCTTCTATCCAGAGAAGAATTTCATCTAGTGAAAGGTCTGAAGAGTCAAATAAATTAAGGAAATCAGAGCGTTCTTTAAAAAGTTTTTTTAGAACTACAAAGATTGATTGTTGAGAATCACGAGTGTCTGTTGTATCAACAAAGATATCTTCTCCGGAACAATACGCTTGTAGGTCATTTAATGCTGCCCGCAAGTCTCCTTGAGATTTTATTGCAATTTGATTTAGGAAATATGGGCTTTCAGATATGTTTTCTTTTTCACAGACAAATTGCAGAACTTTGTTAATTTGTTCCATTGATAATGGTTTGAGCTCAACGAGTTTTGATTTTGCTCTCAGAGGAGAGAGTTTGCTCTGCCAGACGTCATTACAAGTCATTATGATTGGAAATTTTGTTCCATTAATGAGTCTGACGAGTTCTGGAACGCCGCCTATGTCTGTTCCTGTGACACCGTCAACTTCATCCATTAGTAGGATTTTAGACTTGGAAAATAGTGAAGCTTGTTCAGATGCGGGCTTAAGACGTTCTTCTAATTGGGCACGATTTCTCAAGTCGGAGGAATTGAGTTCGAGAATTTCAAAATTGTTTTCTTTTGCAGCTGTTGTAACGATAGAAGTTTTTCCTGTTCCTGCAGATCCATATAAGATGAGGGCTTTTTTATCTCTTGGAAATTCTTTTAAGAAAGCTTTAACGCTGAATATTGCTGTGTCTTGCCCAATTATTTCTGCGAATGATTCAGGACGATATTTCTCTGCAAAGCTTTCATGTTTGTTTTCTGGAGTCACGGTTTTATTTTTTAGTTTAGGTTGATTTGCCTTGTCCTGCTAAAACAAAAGAGGCAATGAGAGCTTGTAATTGTACGAATTCATCAGAGCCTTCTATCATTCTAAATTCTGTTTCACCTATTTTTTCTGTTAATTTGACTTTGATTTCTGGCTCTATTTCAAGATTCCATATTTCTTTTTGTATAGCTTTGATGATATCTGTACCAGGAATAGATTCTTTTAACATTACATCGAGTAGTTTGGATCTTGAATTTATGAAGTCTCCTGAGAGAGCGTAATCTAAAACAATACGAATATCCGCTGGCTTTGTTTTAGAAGCCATCATATTAATCATCTCTGAGTCTATATCTTGAGAAATGGATCCAGTTGTCTGGAGTAGGTTTATTGCTCTTCTGCAATCTCCTTCAGATGTTTCATAAAGTGTTTCAAATGCATCTTCACTCAGTTTTAAGTTTTCAGATTCAGAGATTCTTTCGATTACTTTTATTATGTCTTTTTTTTCTAATAAACGGAATCGAAATAAGACGCAACGAGATTGTATTGGATCTATAATACGAGAAGAATAATTACATGATAGGATAAAACGACATGTATTGGTGTAGTTTTCCATTGTTCTTCTTAGGGCTTGTTGAGCTTCTTTTGTTAAAGCATCTGCTTCATCTAGGAAGATTACTTTGAAGGGAACGTTTCCGATAGCTTTTGTACGAGCGAAATCCTTTACTTTTTGACGAACTACGTCAATACCTCTTTCATCAGACGCATTTAGCTCCAAATAGTTTTCTCTCCATGTTTCTGCAAAGAGTGCCTTTACGATTATTAACGCAAGAGTTGATTTTCCTGTTCCTGCAGGGCCTGCAAGCATTAAATGAGGTATGTTTAATCCTTGTACTAGAGAACGGACTCGTTTTACAATTTCTTGTTGTCCGACAAGGTCTTCAAATGTACTAGGACGGTATTTCTCAGTCCAGATATCTATATCACCCATGGAGAGCTTTGGAAAGAAGGGTTTATAATAATTATTGTGTTGCTTTAAGAATTAAGCAGATCTTTCTCTATGGAGCCTACGCTTTCTCTTTTCCTTTCTAAGACGCTTACGTTGCCATTTCCATCGCATTTGACGCTTCTTTTTCCATCTTCTTGAGGAACGCTTCATGATAGGCAGAGAAAAAGTGTGTTTATAAAGATTGCTTTTCATGAAAAATCATGAAAATTATTG
>NZBT01000002.1 GCA_002688015.1 Candidatus Pacearchaeota archaeon | reverse complement strand
AGTTCAGCCATTGCTAAACGAAGATTACGTTCAATAGATGTAGAAACACGTTCTTGCCATTTTTTTAGACGTAGAAATTTACGGGTTTGTCCTGCTTCTAGTTTGTAAATGTCAGAAATTTCTCCAACATTAGTTGTAAGACCTTTGTCAAATTTTTGCATAGAAATTGGAGCTCCGCCACGTCCTTTCTTTTCGGATTTATCAAACTGTCCGCCTGCATCTTGACCTGTGTCAACCATTTTTTCTTCAACAATAAGGCCACAATCATGACAAACAATTTCTCCCGCTTGCTCATCGTAAACAAGATGTACAGATCCACATTCGGGGCAGGTTTTTACTTGAGACATTTTATGAGCGAAAGGCTTTTAAAGGGTTTAGAATGTAAGGGTATTTAAGTCTTTCTATTAGATAATAAATTTATCGACGACAATTATTTTTCTTCTATCAAAACGGCGTTAACACAACCTTCTTGGCTTGGGCGATTAGTGATCTTCGCTTTTCCTAAAGATGTTTCTATAATTGTCCCCTTTGTTAGTCTATTTTGACGGGCAAGGAAACGATTTTGAGGAGTTTCTAATACGTTCTTAATTTCTGTTTTTTGAATCTTTGTTTTTGTTTTTATGTTTGCAGAATTAGCATTTAATAGGATAGTTTTTTGAATTCCAGATCTAACACGAAGAGTTTTTTTCTTTGTTTCTCCAAGTGTGACTGTTCTTTCTTGCGATCTTCTTTCATATAGTTTTTTCTTTTTCTGCTTGTGGTATTTCCCACCAGATATTTTTCTTCCGTGATTCATTGTTGTGTGAGAAAAAATTGGTTTATAAATCTTAGTATTAAAGTTTTTGAAGGAAGATTATAGTAAAGTTTAAACAAAAAGATTGGGAAACTCTTAAGCTTAAACTTTACAGAATATTATAGTAAAGTTTAAATACAGAGATAAATGAAAGCAAATATGGTAAACGGAATTGAGCGTCCATTGGATCTTTTGAATCAAGCTAAAGGAAAAGAAGTTTTGATTCAGTTAAAGGGAGATAGACAATTTGTTGGAACACTGATGGCATTTGATATGCATATCAATGTAGCTTTAGATAATGCTAAAGAAATGCAAGATGGGGAAGTTAAGAAGAATATAGGATTGACTTTTCTAAGAGGGGATACAATTATATTTATTTCACCTTCTAATGCTGGCAGTGAGAAGTAATTGTTTTTAGAGTTCTATTACGTCTAGGTCTTCAGCGATCTTTGTGTTTTTGAAAACTGATTTAGCTTGCTTTTCTAAATCTGATAGAGAATGTTCGTAACGTTGAGAAATATGTGTCAAAATAAGGGCTTTGGATTTAGAGCGCTTTGCAATTTGAGCTGCTTGTTGTGCTGTAAGGTGTTTGTATTGTTTTGCTAGAGATGCGTCTTTTTCTGAAAAGGAACATTCNGNTATTAGTAAATNNGAGTCTTTGGAGAGATTAATNGTATTTTCATTAGGAAGAGTNTCTAGAATGAATGTNATNTTTCTNCCNNNNTCTATNTAAGANANAGATTTAGGAGAAATTGTTTTTTTATTATGTTTAATTGATTTNCCTTGAGAAAGGGCNTTTAATGATTTTGAATCTGTTATTTTTAATTTTTTNAATTTTNTCTTGTCAAGACGAAGTTTGTCTTTTATTTTAAAAGAATAAGCTAAGGAAGGGATGCCATGNGACATTTTTTCTGCAGAAATTATAAATTCAGAATTTTCAAAAACTTTTTTTGATTTGATATCATGAAAGGAGATGTTAAATTTCTGATATTTTTTGTAGAATTTCATTAGTTTATTCATTAATTTTAGGTTTTCTGAAGTTCCTTGAGGGCCATAGATTTCTAAATCTTTAGAATGTTTAGACATTGAAAGAGTTTCTAAGAGTCCTGGAAGGCCGAGGGTATGGTCTCCGTGCCAATGAGTTATTAAGATTTTAGTGATTTTTGTAGGAGATAGAGAAGCAAGTTTGAATTGTCTTTGAGTGCCTTCTCCACAATCAATTAGTATATTTTCAGACTTATAAGTAAGTAAAATCGCTGTATGGTTGCGTTTTTTCGTTGGGATTGATCCTGAGGTTCCAAGGAAAGTTACAGTTATCTTTTCCATATTTTATAAAAGGAAAGAACATTTATAAAATAGAGGGTTTTGTTTAATATATGAGAAGAAAGGTGATTGGGTTTTTTGTTTTGTTGATTGTTCTAACTTTAGTTTTGACTTCTGTGACGTTTTTGAATTTTTCTGGGATCACTAGTAGAACAATCGAGAACTCTGATGATCTTGGGCTTGATGAGTGGAAAGGGACGATTGATGCTTCTATAGGAAAATATGAGATTGGGGAAGGGAAATTTAGAGCTTATTATACTTTAGAGAGTTTTGATAATCTTGATAGGAAGGTAGATGTTGACGTTGTTTTGAAGTTCGATGGAAATATTTTAGGAGAGTCTGAAGATAGAGTTTTCTTAGGAGCTGGGAGAGAAGGAGAGTATGTTATCAATACTGATCTTGAAGGAAATGTTCCCGTGGGAAGCGTTTTGAAAATGACTTTTAGCGATGGTAATTTAATTAGAGAGAGGAGCAAAGTTATTGGTTCTTCTGTAGGTATAAGTGCGTTTGCTGTTAGAGATGATATTAAGGAAAGTAAGTTTACGTCTTATGGGATTATTTTTCTTATTTCGATTGGTTTGATATTCCTTGCTGAGATTATTTATAAGAATTATAAGAGGAGAAAGGAGAGAGTTAGTTCTAGATTGGGAAAGAAATTTAAGAGAAAGACTATTGATATAGATGTTCGATAGACAGAAGACTTTAAAAGCATATTTTTAGTTTGTTTATTGATGGCCCTGTAGCTCAGCCTGGATAGAGCGACTGCCTTCTAAGGCGGCTTTTCGTTAGAAAAGCGGAAACTCAGAAAAGGAAAAATCTGAAGTAAGCAGTAGGTCGCAGGTTCAAATCCTGTCGGGGCCGTCTAGCTATCTGCGCAGGTGGCGAAGTGGTTAACGCGTTCGGCTGCAACCCGGATATTCGGGGGTTCAAGTCCCTCCCTGCGCTTATTTTTCCTCAGTAAATACATTTATAAGGATAAAAAACGAAAGAATTCTAATAATCACGGAGGTTTATTATCATGGGAACAGAAGGATATTGTGTGAAATGTAAGGCAAAAGTTGAAATGTTGGATCCAAAGGAATCCAAGACAAAGAAAGGTACAAAGATAGCAAAAGGAAAGTGCCCTAATTGTTCAACAACTGTTTGTAGAATGGGCGGAATTCAGAAGTAAAGAGATTTTATTTTTTATTTTTTATCTACTTTGAATTGGTTAATTTTTATAGTAAGGTTTTAAATGGGTTGTTAGTATTGGTTTTTATGGTAACGCTTTCTGATGAATATGTTCCGGCTAAGGATGTTCCTCGAATTGTTAAGATGAGGTATGATGATATAATTAAGATGTGCAAAAGGGGAGAGATTGAGGGAGCTCGGAAGGTTGGAAGAGGGTGGGCTGTTACTAAGACTGATGTTGAGGGGCTTGTTTCTCGGTTTGGAAAATATGTGAGCCCTAAGAAAATTAGGACAGAGAGGAGATATCTTAGTTTGAGAGAAGTTTCTCGCTTTACGGGAACTAATATTCCTGCGTTAAGGCAGCAGTGTAAGTATGGATGTATTGCATCTGCTGAGGGAGAGAATGGTAGTGATTGGATGATAGAGAGTCCTAGAGGATTAGTACAAGCAATGAAGTGTAGATCTGCTTGGTATATGGATAATTATCCTGATGGGATGTTGGCTTGAAAAGATTAAGATTTATGTAGTGTGTAAGAAAGATTTATATATAATTATGTAGTGGGTAGAGTATGTTTATTGTTAAGAAGAAAATTGGGAATAAAGAATACTATTATCTTAGAAAGAGCGAAAGGAAAGATGGGAAGGTTGTGGCAAAGACTGTGGCTTATTTAGGGAAGACTAAGAAGGAGGCAGAGGTAAAGGCAAGGGAAATTGAGAAAAGGGAGAAGGAAGAGGAATTAGGAAAATTATTAAAGCCGAAAGTTGAGGGTAAGAAGATGGATGAAAAAGAAGGAAAAGATGTAAATGTTGAGGAGAATGGAAAGAAAGGGAGTAAAAGTGAGAATGGTAAAATCAGTATAGAAGATTTAGCTGTGTTTTGTAAGAGGAAGGGTTTTGTTTTTAGAAGTAGTGAGATATATGGAGGTTTTTCAGGCTTTTGGGACTTTGGTCCATTAGGGACAGAATTGTTTAATAATTTAAGACAAAATTTCTGGAAGTTCTTTGTTCAAGATAGAGAAGACATGGTTGGAATGGAAGCGAGCATCATTAGTCATCCTAAGATTTGGGAAGCTTCAGGACATTTGAAGAGTTTTTCAGATATTGCTGTTACATGTAAGAAATGTAAGAAATCTACAAAGATAGATAAATCTGAATTGGGGAAAGTTAAATGTGAGAATTGTGGAGGAGAATTTATAGAGCAAGGAGAATTCAATTTGATGTTCAAAACAAGTGTGGGCGCATTGGATAAGAGCGATGCTTATCTAAGAGGAGAGACAGCGCAAGGAATGTTTACAGATTTTAATTTAATTTGGGAAACAGGAAGGAAGAAATTACCTTTCGGGATAGCACAGATAGGAAGGTGTTTCCGAAATGAGATTGCTCCGCGAGATTTTCTTTTTAGGTGCAGAGAATTTCATATTGGAGAGTTTGAATATTTTATTCATCCTGATGAGAAGAAATGTAATTTGCTAGATGAAGAACATAAGAAGATTAAAATTAGATTGTTAGATGAAGAAGCGCAGAAAAAAGGAAAAGAAGATTTGAAGGAGACAACAATAGGAGATATGATAAAAGAAGAAAGATTAGGAGAGTGGCACGGTTATTGGCTTGCAGAGCAGGTGATTTGGTTTGATTCTTTAGGTCTTTCTGACAAGATAAAGATTAGAGAGCATACTAAAGATGAATTGAGTCATTATAGTAGTGCTACTTTTGATTTTGACTTTGAATATCCTTTTGGGAGTTTAGAAGTTGCTGGGAATGCTAATAGGGGACAGTTCGATTTAACACAACATGGGAAGTTTTCAGGAGAGAAGTTTGAAGTTCTTGATGAGAAAGGGGAGAAAGTTGTTCCAAGAGTTATAGAGCCAACGTTTGGAATGGAGCGTGTATTTTTAGCTTTGATTGCTGAGGGATATAGATATGATGAAGAAAGGCAGAATATTGTTTTGAAATTGCCTAAGACTTTAGCTCCAATAAAGGCAGCAGTATTTCCAATTGTTAGGAATGATGCTGAAACAGTAAGGCTTGCTCGTGAAGTTTTTGATTTGATAAGAAAAGATATGAAAACAAATTATGATGAGTCTGGGAGTGTAGGAAGAAGGTATTCTCGAAATGATGAGATAGGAACTCCGTATTGTATTACAATTGATTCTGAGAGTTTGAAAGGAAAGGATGTTACAATAAGAAATAGAGATACAAAGAAGCAGGTTAGAGTAAAGATTTCGGAGTTGAAATCTGTTTTACAAAAATTGTTGAATTCTGAGATTGAGTTTGAGAAGGCTGGAA
This sequence comes from Candidatus Pacearchaeota archaeon, assembly GCA_002688015.1. Taxonomy (GTDB): domain Archaea; phylum Nanobdellota; class Nanobdellia; order Pacearchaeales; family GW2011-AR1; genus ARS1309. The sequence continues at coordinate 16,878 of NZBT01000002.1, read as the reverse complement.
AGTTAGTTAGTTAGTTGTGTTATTCCTTATTAAAAATAGTTTTCTGAAGATTTAAATAGTATATTTCTGTGATAACTGCATGATGTTTGATGGAGGATTTTTATGGTGGCCTTTTGCGGCAGCAGGATTTGGATTGATGTTGTTAGTCGGAATAGCATTATTTGCATTTTGGATTTGGATGATTGTTGATGTTGCACAAAGGAAATTTAAAGAATCCGTTGAAAAGATTATTTGGATTGTAGTTGTTGTTGTTGGAGGTTGGGTTGGAGCTTTAGTTTATTATATTGTTGTTAGAATGTATAATAAGCAAGGACTAGTGAGGAAATAGGATGGTTCATGATGTTTGGGTTTATTCAATTGTCTCCGTTTTGATTGTTAGTTTAATGAGCTTAGTTGGGATTTTTGCATTGTCTATTGAGCCAAAGAAATTGAGAAAGGTTTTGATTTATATTATTAGTTTCTCTGCTGGAGCTTTGTTTGGAGATGCTTTCTTGCATTTATTGCCAGAGACTGTGGAAAAAGTAGGATTTGGGGCTAATGTTGGATTATATTTTTTACTTGGAATTGTGATATTTTTTGTTTTGGAAAAAGGGATCCATTGGCAGCACTGTCATGGACATTTAACAGATGAGACTGGAGAACATGTGCATGCCTTTGCTTATACAAACTTAGTTGGAGATGGATTACATAACTTTTTGGATGGAATAATTATTGCTGCTAGTTATCTTATTTCAATGCCTGCAGGGATTGCTACAACTGTTGCTGTTTTGTTGCACGAAATTCCTCAAGAGATTGGAGATTTTGGAGTTTTGTTACATGGAGGGTTTACTAAGGGGAAAGCTTTGTTATTGAATTTAGGGACTGCTTTGTTGGCTATTTTGGGAGCAATTGTTGTTTTGTTGTTAGGGAGTGTTAGTGGTATAGAGATTGTACTTGTACCTATTGCTGCTGGAGGATTTGTATATATTGCGGGAAGTGATTTGATTCCAGAATTGCATAAGCATTCTCAGAAGATTGGACAAGGAATTTTACAGTTGATTGCTTTCTTGTTGGGAATTGGTGTTATGTGGGCTTTATTGTTTATTTGATAAAATGATTTTTGGATGATTAGAAAGAGTTAAAAAGAGATTTGGATTTAAACAGGCATGGTGAAGACCATAGGTATTCTTTCAATAAAAGGGGGAGTTGGTAAGACGAGTATTGCTGCTTCTCTTGCAGCTGATTTAGTTAATCATCATAAGAAGAAAGTTTTATTGATAGATGCTAATTATTCTGCGCCAAATTTGGGATTACATATGGATATTGTGGAACCCAAGAGAACAATACATCATGTTTTAGATAACAGAGCATTGGTAAAGACTGCAATTCATAGTAAGTTTGGAGTTGATGTTATTCCTGGAAGTTATAGTTATAGGAGTAGGTTGAATTATCTTAAATTGAAAGATAGAATAAAGTCGATTAAAGATAATTATGATTTTGTTATTATTGACTCAAGTCCAAGTATGAATGAAGAAATTCTTAGTACCATGTTGGCGAGTGATAATTTGTTTGTTGTTACAACACCAGACTATCCTACACTTTCATGCAGTTTACAAGCGGCAAAATTAGCTAGGCAAAGAGGGAGACCTATAAATGGAATTATAATCAATAAGATTAGAGATCCTTTTTATGAGCTTAGTTTAAAGGAAATTGAAGATTCAACTGGGATTCCTGTTATTGCAAGGATTCATGATGATAAGATTCATTCAAGAAGTTTGTTTACGAGAATTCCTGCTTCTATATATAATAGAAGAAGTAGGTTCGGAAAAGAGATTAATAGATTAGGAGCTGCGATAGTTGGAGAAAAGGAGAAAAGAAGTTTGTTTGGGAAATTGTTTGGCTCTGGTTTTAAGAAAGAAGAAGTTAATAGACAAGTGTTAAGAGAAGATTTTTATAAGAGTATGTTCAAGGAATGATATGGGAAGCGACGAGAATTGTATTTTCTGTAAAATAGTTAAAGGGGAAATTTCTGCTGAGAAGGTTTTAGAGGGAGATAGTTTTATTGCTATTAAGGATGCGAATCCTGTTATGGAGGAGCATACACTTGTGATACCTAAACAGCATTGGGTGACTTTGCTTGATATTCCTAATAAATTTGGGAATGAGCTTTTAGAGTTTACAAAGAAAGTGGCTGAGAAACTGATGGATTCTGGAGTTGCGGATGGATTCAATGTTGTTATGAATAATTTAGAAGTTGCAGGGCAAGTTGTGAAGCATGCACATATTCACCTCATTCCCCGAAAAGAAGGGGATGGAATTAAGATTGTAGGATGAGAAGGTGAAATGGCTCTGGAGAGGATTAAACTCTCGACCTCCGCCTCATGAGAGCGGCGCTCTATCACTGAGCTACAGAGCCGAAGTTAGTAATTTTGAAAGCTTTTTAAAGTTTGTTTATGTTGTATAAATATGGTTGTTGGAGAAGCTCTTAATGTGAGTACTGATGTTCTTGCTGGAGCTGTAGTTGAGCTTGGGAAAATTGGGAAGTGGCTTCAAGCTCTTGGAATTATTATTATTTTATGGCTTATTTTTCAAATAATTGCATTGATTGTTAATAGAAAGAATAGGAAGAGAATAAAGAGAGTTGAAGAAAAAGTTGATAGGATTGAGAAGAAATTGGATAAGGTTTTGAAAGGGAAGAAGTAATTATTTAGATGGCGTTTTCTTTTTTCTGCTCTACTAAACGAGAAATATAACCTGCAACTTTATTTCTTATCTTCTTTGAAGGCATTGTATCTACTAGTAATTTCTTGTTATGAACGAAATCTGTACTGAAAGTTATGTCTGACTCTAACAGTTTTCTTGCTGTTTTCTTGATCATTGTTGATTTTATTCTTCCCATGTTTAGACTGTTGATTTTAGTTATTTAAATGTTGTTATTTAGAGTTTGATTTTTTCAAATTTAACAAGATTTTGCCAGTCTTTTATGTAAATTTGTGCTTTTTTGTCTAAGTCGCCGGGGGAGATGATTAAGGCAGGCATTTTTTCTGTTTGGGCTTTTTGAAGGGCAATTGTTAAGTCAGATTCAGTTACTTTCTTTTTTTCTTTCGCTAGGAGAAGGAAGACTTGTTTTCCGAATAAGGTGTCTATTCTGACTTTTGCTGTGAATTCTTTCTTTTTTTCTTCTATTGATTGTAGGATTTCAATATCTTTTGCTTCTAGATAGGATTTAATGTTTTGTGGAAAGAGGTGTTGTTTTTGTATTTTTGGTTTAGGGGTTTTTGTTTGAGGTTTTGGAGTTGAGGGAGAAGGTTTTGATAATTGGGTTTGGATTTGAGGTTGAGGCTTTTGGAGGATAGGGGCAGGTTTAGGAGATGGAGACTCTTGGGGAACTGGAGAAGGTTTGGGAGAGGGAGATTGTATTGTTTGGGGTTGAGGTTGGATTTGAGGTTGAGGTTTTTGAATTGGTTTTTGGGGAACGGGAGCAGGAGATGATAGAGTTTTCTGTATTAATGATCTGAGTTCTGCATTCTCTACTAAGAAATATTTCCAGAAAGTTTTTGTTTGTTCATTTATTCTGACCTTTATTGGAATTGCGAAGTCCTTTATTGATCTAAGAGCTACACGTATTACTGGAGTTTGAGATTCATCATCAAGGATTTTTGATTCTTTTAATAGATTAAGGGCTTCTTTTTCTCTTTGATTTAAGTGGTTTGAGAAGGATTCTAAGAGGTCTTCTTGTCCGGGAATGTAATACAATGGAGAAGAGCCGACTCTTAGATTGGACATTTTCAATTTTTGTTCTTTGTAGAGTTCCGAGAGGAATGCTGCTGCGAATAGGGGCGGAGTACCAATTGCCTTGGCTATCTTTACAGGAAGAGAGGGGCCATTTATTCTTATTATTGATAGTATTCTTTCTTTATTTTGAGAGAGTTTTTGGGCATCTATGGGCATTATTGTAGAAAAAACAAGAGAGTTATAAATATTATTGTGTTTATGGTTTAAGCCAAGAGATTTCGTAATAAGTTATGGAAGATTCTTCATCAACTATAGCTATTAGGAGTTTCTTTTTTGTAGAGTGGGCTACGCGGTTTTTGGCGGAAAAGTCTTGCCAATCTAGTTTTTCAGAGCTAGAGAAAGTTTGTAAAATCCAGCGAGCGTGATCTTGTCCGGGCTTTACTCCCTTGTTATAAACACGGAATTCAGCTCCAAATTTTAGGGCTGTTTTCACAATATATCCCTTTTTTCTTAGATCAGTGAAAACAGAGAGTTTTGTTTCTATTTTTTTGTCTTGTTTTTTGAGTTTTTTTAGAAGTTCATCTGGAGAAAGAGGTTTGGAATTTAGGAAGACAGAGATTTTTTCTTTTTCTGATAGGAAAATGGCTTCTGAAGGAGAATATAAAATTCTTTTTCCTGATTTTTCTCCGAACCTTGATTTTTCAAATAGGGAAAATGCTTCAGGGCTTGTGCTATATATCTTGTTTGAGGAAAGGATTGCTTTTATCATAGTTCAAACAGGAAAGAGGCATATTTAAAAATGTGGTTTTCTTATTTTTATTATGGGATTTGGAGAAATTTTTGGGAAGAGTTGGAATGAATATTGGAAGAATTTTCTAGTTATATTGACTTTGATGTTTCTTTTTTATATAATCCCTATGTTTTTACTTAATTTGTACAACTCAAATTATTTTCCTGGAGAGACTCTTTTGGGTCAAGAGAATGTTGGAGTGGATTTCATAATTCAGAATGTAAATTATTTTGGAACTCTTATTATTTTTTCAATTGTGGCGTTCTTGATTGCGCTTATAGCTAGTTTGAGTATTTTATCTATTTCTTTAAAGAAAGATAAGTATACCTTTTCTGAGGCTTTGAAGTTAGGGTTAAAGAATTATTTTGGGTATTTGCTGTTAGTTATTGTTATTTGGATCTTTTTGGCGGGGCTGTTTATTCTTCTTATTATTCCGGGAATTATTTTCATGGTTTATTGGACATTGGCATCTTATGTTTTTATTAATGAAAAGAAAGGGATAATTGCAAGTTTGAAAGAGTCTATGAGACTTGTTAAAGGGAGATGGTGGAAAACCTTAGGGTATGGGATTTTAATTTTCTTAATCGTTATTGCAATTGGTATAGGTATAGGATTGATAGGAATGGTTATACAATTGATACTTGGAATTCCGCTTCAAGGGCATTCTGTAGGAGCATTTTGGATGACTAGAGTTGTTGATTTTGTTTCAAAAGTATTTACTACTCCTATTATTGTTTTGTTTTTCAAGAATATGTATCTTGATTATAGGAAGAGAAAGAATTGATTATTTTTTACATAAATTTAAAAATGAAGTTTTATAGGTGTATTCATGGTAGATAGTAATGATAAAAAGCCTTTGGATAATTCTGACGAGTTTGGGGATTTTCAAGAAGTAAAAGAAGAAGGACAGGAAGAAATTCCTCAGGGAGAAGGAGAGGGAATTGTAAGAGTTAGACTACCTAGAGGAGAGAGGGAATTCATTGGAGTTGTTGTACAGAGATTAGGGGGAAATAAAATGGAGATTAAGTGTACTGATGGGAAGACAAGAAACAGTAGAGTTCCTGGAAGATTTAAGAGAAGATTTTGGCTCAGGCCTGGAGATTATGTTATTGTAGAAGTTTGGGAACTTGATGATTCTAAGGCAGATATTATTCATCAGTATAGGAAGGGACCCCAAGTTGATAAGTTGAAGAAGATGGGAAAGGTTGAAGGTTTGAAGGAAGAATTCTGATTTTTAAAAAGATTTAAATTGCTTCTTGTTTAGAGTTTATTATGAAAGAGATTAATTTTTCTCGGATAGAGAAGAAATGGCAGAAAAAGTGGGAAGAGAAGAAGATATTTGAGGTTTCAGAGAAAAGTAAGAAGAAAAAGTATTATGTCTTAGATATGTTTCCTTATCCTTCTGGAGAGGGGTTGCATATGGGACATGCTTTCGTTTTTTCATTAGGAGATATTTATGCGAGATTTAAGAGACTTCAGGGATTCAATGTCTTGTATCCAATAGGTTATGACAGCTTAGGATTGCCTGCTGAAAATGCCGCAATAAAGGCTGGAGAGCATCCAGCGGATTATACAAAGAAATCTATGAAGAATTTTATGAAACAACAGAAGGCGATGGGATGGAGTTATGATTGGAGTAGAGTTTTATGGAGCCATGATCCTGAATTTTATAAATGGGATCAATGGATATTTTTGAAAATGTTGGAAAAGGGAATTGCTTATAGGAAGAAAGCTCCTGTTAATTTTTGTGAGAAATGTCAATCTGTTTTAGCTAATGAACAGGTAATTGATGGAAAGTGTTGGAGGCATGAGGATTGTGATGTAGAGGTAAAACATTTAGAGCAATGGTTTTTGAGGATAACGAAATACGCTGAGGATCTTTTGAAAGGACTTGATAAGATAGATTGGCCTGAAAATGCAAAAAAGAGACAAAGAAATTGGATAGGAAGAAGTGAGGGGACTGAAATTGACTTCGAGATTAATGGAGAGAAATGGCCAGTATTTACAACAAGGCCAGATACTATTTTTGGAGTGACTTTTGTTGTTGTTTCTGCTCAACATAATAAGTTGATAGACCTCGTGACTCCAGAACGGGAGAAAGAGGTTCAGAAGTTTTTGAAGAAGATTAAGTCTGTTAGCGAAAAAGAAATGGAAGATATGGAGAAAGAAGGAGTGTTCACAGGAAGTTATGCTACTAATCCAATTAATGGAAAGAAAGTTCCGGTTTATGCGGGGAATTTTGTTCTTGCTGAATATGGATCTGGAATGGTGATGGCTGTTCCTGCACACGATCAAAGGGATTTTGAATTTGCAAAGAAGTATGGAATTGATATTGATGTTGTTATACAGCCAATTGGAGAGAATGAGAGTTATGATGGAAAGAGTATGAAAGAGGCTTTTGTAGGGTATGGGAAGTTGGTGAATTCAGAAGGTTTCAACGGATTGAAGAGTGAAGAGGCTAAGGGGCACATAACAACTGCTTTGAAAATTAAGAAACTTGGAAGAGAGAAAATACAGTATAAATTGAGAGATTGGTTAATATCAAGACAGAGATATTGGGGGACGCCGATACCCGTTGTTTATTGTGATAAATGTGGTATTATTCCTGTTGATGAGAAAGCCTTGCCTGTTGAATTGCCTAAGAAAGTCAAGTTTGGAAAGGGGAATCCTTTAGAGACGAATGATAAGTTTGTTAATGTAAAGTGTCCAAAATGTAGTGGGAAAGGAAGAAGAGAGACAGATACAATGGATACGTTTGCTAATTCAAGTTGGTATTATTTGAGATACACAGACAGCGGAAACAAGAAAAAAATATTTGATTCTAAGAATGCCAATTATTGGTGTCCTATTGATCAGTATATTGGAGGGCCTGAGCATATTACTATGCATTTGATTTATGTTAGATTTTATACAAAGTTTTTGAAAGATTTGGGACTGATAAGGTTTGATGAGCCCGCTTTGAAATATTTCACACAAGGAATTGTTCATGCTTCTGATGGGGCAAAGATGAGTAAGTCAAAAGGTAATGTTGTAGAACCTTTAGAAATTATTGAGAAATATGGGGCAGACACATTAAGGTTGGCTTTAGTTAGTTCTGCCAGTCCAGATAAAGATATTATTTGGGATGAGAAAATTGTTTTAGGAAGTAATAAGTTCTTGAAGAAAGTTTATGAATACTTTAATAATTTGAAGTTTGGAAAAGTAGATGCAAAGACGGAAAGTAAGTTGAATAAGACTATTAAGGAAGTAACGGAAAATGTTGAGAGTTTTAAACACAATCTCGCGATAATTAAGATTAGGGCTTTGTTTGATTCTTTTTCAGATGAGGGGATTGATAAGAAGACTGCAGAGGGTTTTTTGAAAATTTTACACATTTATTGTCCGTTCATTACTGAAGAACTTTGGGAGAAGATTGGAGGTAAGGGATTTGTTAGTTTATCTGATTGGCCAAAAGTTGATGAGAAGAAGATAGATGAGAAGTTTGAGAAGGCAGAAGAGGCAGTGGAGAAGACGGTTTCAGATATAATGAATATATTGAAGATTGTTAAAGAGAAGAATGGGAAAGAGGCAGAGAGAGTGTACATTTATGTTATTCCTAATGAAATAAATAGGTATGATTCTGATGAGTTGTCAAAGAGAGTAGGAAAGAGCGTAGGAGTTTTTGCTGTAAATGACAAGGCAAAGATTGATCCTGAGGGAAAGAGCAAGAAGGCGAAGCCTGGAAAGCCGGGAATTTATGTTGAGTGAGATTAGGAAGTTTTATATAGGATCTGTTTTTTGAATTTTCATGGGACACTTAGAAGATGCTTTAATAAGAATTGAAGAGACAGGATCAGAAGGGAGCGATTTTAGTCTTTTAAGATTGAGACTTGGGGAAGATCCAGTTATTATAATTAGTTATGGGGAAGAGAATGTAGCTAGTATTTATGTTAATAAGAAGAGAGCAGAGCTTAGGAATTTTCTTAGAGGAATTATTGAGCAAAATAGAGAAATGAGGCCTGTTTTCGATGCTTTGAAAATGGAAGGATATGATATTCAGATGGACGGGCAAGATTTGGAATATGATATAAGTGCTTGATTTTTGCCATTGTTATTTTTGAGGGACAGTATGTCACTTTTGAGGCCATCAGTATATAAAGATTCATTTTATTGGAAGGATATATCATAGTTGAATATGAATATATATATTGAAGTGTTATAATCAAGGTATGGAGCAGACACAGCAAGTTTTACCAATTCAATGTGTGAAGTGTGGAGTTAGTTTTGACTTATGGCATGATTTGTTAGCCAAGGGCATAACTGCAGATGATGAGGTACATGAGGCTTTGGATGCAGACCATGAACATTTATGTTGGGATTGTAGGAGAGTAGTGGCTGGAGAATTGGAAGAAGAAGAGATGCAAGAGGAATTGTTGGAAGTGTTGGACTTTAATTTTATTTTGGAATAAGCTAATAGGGCAAAAAGGGGCTTTTTTATTTTTTATTTGGTTTAATGATAATGCTTATATACCCTGAACTTTGAGCATTTTTATGTATAGGGAAGATCTCAAATTGGAAGGAATTCCAGTTCTTAGTGGAAATGGGAGATATGTGGAAGCGGAAGCGGAAAGAATTATTAAATCTGGATTTGAAGTTCCTTGTAGGATTAAATATAAAGAGAGATTGAAAGCTAATGTGGATACTGGGGAAAGAGGTGTTAAGGCTGTTGCAATTGGGCCGAGGTACATGTATGGATTGTTGACAGAGTGGGATGTTTTATATTTTTTAAAGGGTAAGGATGATGAGCTTTGGGCTGTTGCTTTGTCCGATTTGATTGATATTAAGCAGTTATGAATAGGTTTATTAAGGTCTGATTTTGAGGATTTTCATGGAAAACAAAGTTCAAAATAGAAATTTAAATCTTGTAGATAGAACTATTGGTGATTCTATGAAAGCTTATAATTGGGTTACCGGAGCAGATAAATATGCATTTAATACTGAAATTGTAACGGTAGCGGCTCTTGCAATTAATTCAAATTACGTTGTTAATGGAGGTTCTATGATACTTCCTTGTATGTATTTTGGAATTGCTTGTGTTGCTGGAAAAAATAATCAGAGGAGGAGGGAGAGAGAAAGAGTAAGGGTTGAGAAAGGAGAAGTGCTTAAACCAAATGCGAAAGTAGAAAGAGCTGTTAGAAAAATAGGAAATATCTTTTTTTATGGCGGATTAGCTTTTACGGCATTGTATGGTGTTCTGAAAGGAAATTCTGAGGAAGGTTTAGTCTTAAGAGATGGAGTTTTTATGCTTTCTAGTTTAGTTCCCACTTTCTTAGGGGGCGCGATATTGTCAGATACGTTAGGCGTTAATTTGCCCAATGATCAAGGGATTATTGGAAGAACATTGAACAGATTTAAGAAAAATAAATTAGAGGAGATTTAAGACTTCCTAATAAGGTTTAAAAACTTCATTCTTACTAAATTTTATGAATGAATTAATTTCAGCTTTGTTAATAGCTGTAGTTCAGGGATTGACTGAGTGGCTTCCTGTTTCTAGCAGTGGGCATTTAGTTGTTGTTGAGAGATTATTAGGATTTGAGGGAGGTTTGTTTTTCGATGTTGCTTTGCATTTTGGAACTTTAATGGCTGTTTTTGTCTATTTTGGAAGGGAGATTACTGATATTATAGAAGATATTTTAAAGGGAAAATGGAAGAGTGAGAATGCAAGACTTGGATTTTTGATTTTATTGGGAACAGTACCTGCTGCGATTGTTGGTCTTTTATTTACGAAAGTTTTTGAAGTTGCTTTTGAGAGTTTAACTATTGCTGCTTTAGGTTTCGGGATTACTGGAGTCTTTTTGTTTATTGCTGGAATGGATTTTTCTAGATCTGGAAGGGGGAAAAGAAAGTTTGGATGGAAAGAGAGTTTGGGAGTTGGAATTGCTCAAGTATTTGCTTTGTTTCCAGGGATAAGTAGGAGCGGTATGACTTTAGGATCTGGAATGATTTTTGGGCTTGATGAAAAGCAAGCGATAAGATTTTCATTTTTAATGAGTATTCCAGTTATTTTAGGTGCGAACATATTGACAATAGGAAATCGGGCTTTGCCAGCTGAAATGATTTGGGCAACACTTGTTGCATTTATTGTCGGACTTTTGGCAATTCATTTAATGTATAAATATTTGTTGACTAATAGGAAGAATTTGAGATGGTTTGGAGCCTATGCTTTGATACTTGGAATAGTTATTGGGGTAACATTAATTTTATAAAGCTTCAAGAAAAAAAGATTTATGGCAAAATATGATGCGGAACTTTATTGTGCTGAAACTGGAAAGAAATTTTCAAGAGATCAACGTTTATCTTATGATGCTGCTCTGAACGCTTTGCCTAAAGAACAAAGAAGATTCGCAGATAGAATAAATCATGCTTGTGTTTGGGGATATTTCTTATCTCCTCTTGAAGGTAAAGAAAAAAAAGAAACGGACAAAGGTAAGAGAGAAAGGATTATTGAAAAAAAGAGAAGAGAAATAATGGAATTGTATAAACCTGTTGTTAGAGATTTGGAATCTTCACTTTTTAAGGAGCCTTTCCTGCATCAATTTGAAGAATATTCTTCATGGAGAAGTTTAATGGTGAAAAGAAGAGACGAAATTTCTCCTAGAAATAAAGTTAGATATTTTGTTTTAAGAAGTAAGATGAGAAAAGTTTCAGTTGAAACTAATGATGCTTCATATAGACATGAAATTAATACTGGGCAAAGAAAACCTCTCTTTTCTCTTTCAGGACTGTTTTCAGGATTTAAACCTGGTTTTTCTCTTGCTGAACTTGTAGCGGAAGAAGATATTTAATTATTCTACTACTGCTTTGATTCTTCGGATTCCTGCTGCGACCGATTCTTCTTTCTTGATTTTGAATTTCCCAATCTCACTTGTGTTTTCTACATGAGGGCCAGTGCAAATTTCTTTGCTGTATGGCTTTGCTTCTGGGCCGATTGTGTAAACGGAGACAATGTCAGGGTATTTAGCGCCGAATTCTGCTTGGGCTCCGGAGGAGAGGGCAGATTTTAGGGGCATTTCAGACATTGTTACTTTAAGGGCTTTCTTTATTTGCCTGTTGATCTCTAATTCTATTTTGGATTTTTCTTCATTAGTAAGTTTTCTTTCGAAGTTGAAATCGAAACGGAGACGTTCTGGATTTATGTTAGATCCTTTTTGTTTGATGTCTTTGTTTTTTAGAACGACACGAAGAGCTTGGTTTAGAAGATGTGTTGCTGTGTGAAGTTTCTTTGTTGCTTCTGAATCATCTGCAAGTCCTGATTTGAATTGTCCTGCGCTTGATGTTCGAGAAAGGTCTTGGTGTTTTTTGAATTCTTTATTGTATTCTTCTAAATCTATAGAGATAGATTTTTCATTTGCTAGCTCTTCTGTCATTTCAATTGGGAAGCCATAGCTTTGGAAAAGAAGGAACGCTTCTTTTCCGGAAATCAGAGAGTCAGAAGACAGTTTGTTAAACATTGATAGGCCTTTCTCTAAAGTTTGGGAAAATCTTTGTTCCTCAAGATCGAGTTGTTCTACAATAAATTTATGATTTCTTTTTAGTTCTTGATAATCTGGATAGATAGGGAGAACGGTTTTAGCTACTTTAGATATGAATGGTTCATCAATTCCAAGAAGCTTTCCGTATCTTATGGCGCGTCGAATTAGTCTTCGGAGGACATAGCCTTGCCCTTCGTTTGATGGAGAAATAGATTTTTCATCTCCTAAGATGAAAGTTGCTGCTTTAATGTGATCCGCAATAATTCTCATAACTTTTTCATTTTTCTTGTAAGGTTTTTTTGAAATAGATTCAATTTCTTTTATCATGGGAAGAAAGACAGATGTTTGATAATGGTCATCAAGACCATTAAGGATTGCAAGGGTACGTTCAACTCCCCCTCCAAAGTCAATGTTTTGTTGTGGGGCTTTAAGGTATTTGCCAGAGGGAGATTTAATATATTGCATAAGAACATCATTTCCAAATTCTACCCATTTATCATCTTCTGGATCGAAAGATTTTGGGGCTTTTTCCCCTGTATAGAAGAATTGTTCTGTGTCTGGACCACAAGGGCCAGTGTTTCCTGCTGGACCCCACCAATTATCTTTTAGGAAGGCAATACGAGATTTTGGAATTCCCAAGGAAAGCCAAATTTTTTGAGATTCAGTATCTTTTGGAGCATCTTTGTTTCCAGCGAAGCAGGTGACTGCATAATTTTCTAATGGAATTCCTAGAAATTGAGTTTGAAATTCAAGAGTGTTTTTTATAGCCTCTTCTTTCCAGTAGTCTCCTAATGACCATTTTCCAAGCATTTCGAAGAAAGTGTGGTGTGTTTTGTCTCCAACTTCATCAATATCAACTGTACGAATACATTTTTGAACGTTTACTAGACGCTTTGTTTTTAGGGGGTGTGGAGTTCCAGTTAGATATGGAACAAGAGGATGCATTCCTGCTGTTGTGAATAGAACTGTTGGATCATTTTCAGGGATTAATGAAGAAGAAGGAATATGTTTATGATTCTTGTCTTTATAGAAATCTACGAATAGTTTGATTAGTTCTTGACGTGTTTTAGGAGTTTTTACTTTCACCATAGAGAGATAGGAAGAAGAGAGTTTTAATAGTTTTTTGTTATTCTTGTAATCGTTCTAGTTTAGATCTAATTCTTGCAAGTTCTTTGTCTAGTGAATCTGATTGAGGAGATTCTTCTTGAGAGGAAGGAGAGTCTAGAGAGTCGGATTCGGGTATTTTTACTTTTGGAAGTTTTTTGTTAAGTTGTTTCATTAGAGAAAGGCATTCGCCGATTCTCGATTTTAGAGCAATTTTTAACCGCGCTTCTTTAGATCTTAGAGATTTATATTCTGTAATATATTTTGTTGATATTAAAAGTTCTAACTCTGAATGAAGAAGATTTTTTTGTGCATATAGTTTCTCTGGATAGGATATTCTTACAAATTTATTTGAGGGCATTTTATTCTACCTTTTCAAAGATATTAGAAGTAACTTCTTTTACTCTTGCTTTTGCTTCGGCAATTTCTCTTTCCCATGCTGTCAATTCTTGTTCTTCGCGCATTTTTACTTCTCTTATTCTTCTTAAAAGATCATCAATTTCTTCTAATTTGTCTTCTGTGTCTCTAAGGGTTTTTCTTACGCTTCTGAATTTTTCTATTTTTATGAAAATATCTTGTTCTTGAGTTTTTGAAGATTCAGAAGGAATTTGTTGAACAGGTTGAATTGATTGAGTTGGTTGGATTTGAGAGGAGGTAGGCAATTGAGGGACTTCACTTTCTTTAGATTCAGGATGCCATTCTTCCATTTCTAATGTTTTGAAGTTTTTGTTTTGTTTATTAATTGGAGGGATGGTTTCTGAGTGTTCAATTATTGGAGGTTCAGGAAATTCAGAAGGAGTTACAGCGTCTTTAATTGCTGCTTCTTGAAATTTGTTATGTGTAGGAGAATTAGGAAAACTAGGTAATGAAGTTTCTTCTTCTCTTTCAGGAAGATCTAGTGGAGGTAAATCAGGAAGGTTAGGTAGTTGTGAACCTGAATCACCGATATCCTCTTTTTTCTTTTCAAACATATTATTAAGTCTTTAAGGAAGTTTAAATAGGTTTATATTAATTATAAAATGATTGATGCTTTTTAACCTTTTTGGAAAAAGGGATTTCTTGAACAGAAAGGTTTTTAATTCATGTTTTTTATAGTGTGTAATGCAGGAAAAACTTCTGAAAGAGATTGTTGTTGATGTAGCGGGAGAGAATGCGGAGATGATAGTAGACTTGTTGCATAAGAAGAAAAATGTTAATGAATTTTTAATTGCTAAAAAATTGGATTTGACAATAAATCAGACGAGGAATATATTGTATAAATTAGGAGATGTGGGGCTTGTTAGTTTCATTAGAAAGAAAGATAGTAAGAAAGGCGGATGGTACACTTATTTCTGGACTCTTAATTCTGGAAAAGCAATAGATTTGTTGAAAGAAAAGGTTTTGGAGAAGTTAGATAAATTTGAAAAGGATATTGATTCTAGAAAGAAAGAAAGATTTTATTATAATCCAAATGTAGGAATTGAATATAGTGAAGATCAGGCTTTGGAAAGTGATTTTATTGATCCGGAAACAGGAACAGTTTTAGAATTGAAAGATAATTCTGAAAGTGTGCAGAATTTGGAAGAAGAAGTCAAGGTTTTGAAGGAAATGCTTGAGAAAGTAGAGGTTCAATTTGAGGAGATACATAAGAAAGAGGAACAAAGTAAGCAGAGAAAGATTAAATTGGAGGCTAAACTGAAGGCCGAGGAACGTGAGAAGAGAAGGAAGAAGTTAGCAAAAATAAGAGCGAAAGAGAAAGGAAAGAAAGAGAAAGGAAAGAAAGGGAAAGTTAAGAAGAAAGTGAAAGGTAAAGGCAAGAAGAAAGTAAAAAAGAAAGTGAAAAGTAAAGGCAAGAAGAAAGTTAAGAAGAAAACGGTGAAGAAAACGGTGAAGAAAACGGTGAAGAAAACGGTGAAGAAAGGGAAGAGTTCTAAGAAGAGGAGGTAAACTTTAGAAAAGTTTAAACAAAGGAGTCTTTTAAATGGTTAATTATTATAAAAGGATTGGAAGGGCTAGAAGGAGGAATTTTTTAGATAGACTTGGAGGATTTTCTGCTGTTACATGGTTGATAATTATAACTGTGTTGATTTCAGTGCTTGTTTTTATTTTGACAGGAATTTATTGTGTTCCTGTTGAGGGGGGTGTGTTGGAAACATGTAAAGTTTTTGATCTTTTTGCTTTGAAACCAGGGAATATATTACAAGGGCAATATTTATGGACTCTATTAACGCATATGTTTGTTCATGGAGGGATAGGACATTTGTTGATTAACATGTTTGTGTTATTTTCTCTTGGAGGGTTGTGTGAGAGGATTATAGGAAAGAAAAGATTTGTTTGGTTTTACTTAATTTCAGGAGTTTTTGCAGGTCTGTTGAGCGTTGTTTTATCAGGAGCTTTTGGATTAAGTGATTTAGGGGCGAGAATTTTTGGAAGCCCAGAGATATTCATGGTTGGAGCTAGTGGGGCAATATTTGCAATTGCAGGGCTTTACGTTGTCTTACTGCCGAGATTGAAGTTTATGATAATCTTTCTTCCGTTTTTTGGTTTTCCAGGATATATCTTAATTCCT
Source organism: Candidatus Pacearchaeota archaeon (assembly GCA_002688015.1). Taxonomy (GTDB): domain Archaea; phylum Nanobdellota; class Nanobdellia; order Pacearchaeales; family GW2011-AR1; genus ARS1309. The sequence continues at coordinate 1,211 of NZBT01000002.1, read as the reverse complement.
GCAGTGTTGTTTGGGGTTTGGTTGCTTAGTGTTATCTTTAATTGGCCTGTTGGGAATGTTGCCCATTTTGGAGGGTTTTTAGTTGGGATAGTTTATGGAGTGTATTTGAGGAGAAAGTATAAGAGAAAGGTTAAAATGTTGCAAAGGATGTTTAGAGCGTAAGATGGCAGAGAAAATTGTAAAAAATAATTTAAGTGTGAGAAAGCAATTTAGGGAAGCAGTTAGATATGTTAAGGAGAGTAAGAATCATATTTATTCAGTTATTTTGATTTTTATTGCTTCTGCTATTTTTGGGCTTACTTTTTCTTCGCATTTGGGATTCATTAAAGATTTGTTAAGGGAGATTCTTTCTAAAGTTGAGGGATTGAATGGGATTGAGCTTACAGTTTTTATTTTGCAGAATAATATTCAAAGTGCATTTATGGGAATGTTATTAGGAATATTCTTTGGAATTTTCCCAATTATAAGTTTAATTGGAAATGGAGTTGTTTTAGGATATGTGAGTAGTCTTGTTATTGAGGAGGCAGGAACGTTCGCTTTGTGGAGACTTTTGCCTCATGGAATTTTCGAACTTGCTGCTGTTTTTATTGCTCTTGGCCTTGGAGTTAGATTGGGAGGATTTGTATTTGCTAAGAGGGGGAAGAAAATTAGAGTTTTGAGAGAGAGGTTTTATCAGAGTATTAATGTGTTCTTAATGATTATTTTGCCTTTGCTTGTGTTAGCAGCAATTATTGAGGGGATTTTGATTTCTTTTTTCGGATAATTAAGTTTTAATATACTGAATGAGAAGTAATTGAATGGAGAAAAGAGGATTGTTTGGATTTGTTTTGTTGGGTTTTGTTTTGTCTGCGATATTGGTAAGTTTGAGTGTTGTTAGTGTTTCTGCTTTTCTTGTTGATGAATGTCCTCAAGAGTTGGATGGGGCGGCGTGCGGTGTTGTTAGAGCGGATGGGAAGATTCATGAAGGAATTTGTTATGTGGGGCAATGTATAGATTTTATGAAAGTTCAGATTGGACTTGATCCTGCTTATGTTGCAAAAAGTGTGAAGAGTATTTCTGATGGGGGGAGAGGATTTGATCCAAGAGCAGACGGAATTGATCCCTTTGAAGATATTGTTTGTGATGTTCATATAAAAATTCCTCCGGGAAAACGTGGAGAGGCAGTTTTGCAAGGAAGGTTAGAGACAGAAGATGAGAATGGGAATGATATT
>NZBT01000001.1 GCA_002688015.1 Candidatus Pacearchaeota archaeon | reverse complement strand
TTAATAGTTGGGAACAAAATCATATCTTGTCCTGTAGATTCAGGCATAGATATTCTAACTTGCCTTGCTTTACCTGTAGTCGTAGATGCAAAAGTATACGTATATGCGTAATCTTTTCCTTCAAGACTAATAGTTCCAGCTCCTTCTGTGTCAGCCTTAAATGTCTTAGATTCAGAAGTATGTACATTCTTAAGCGTAATCTCATCTTGTGAAGCATCAGTCGCATCACTACTGTTTGTTATAGAAGTTACTTGATATAGACCACCTTCTTTATCATTTGCTAGAACAACATAACCTGTTTGGTTTATAAGTTCTTTCTCAGCAACAACAAATCTGTTTCTACTTCCATCAGCAAGATCTTGTCTGTCTGAAGCAGCATCAGTCTTGTTATAAACCCAAGTAATTGCATCAGCTGTACTTCCAGAATGATGGCTCTTGAAATTAACTCCAAGTCTACCACTTCCAGCAGCATCGATTTCAATAATCTCTCTGTTTGCATCACCAACTTGACTCGTCAATCCAACAAAGTCAACTTTGAAACTACCAAAGATAGGGTCAACAAATGACTGTCCAGGAACTATTGCATCCAAATCATCAGTCGCAGCAGCAGCATGGAAGATAATCTTACCTATACCAAGTCCTCCTGGGTTTGTTGCTTGTGTTCCATTTGCAAGTTCAAATTCTACTTGTGTTCCATCAATCAAATCTTCATCTGTACCAACTTTAATTGCACTACCATCAACCAAAGTAATCCTATTGGATCCTACAGTTATAGTAGAACTTAAAGCGATATTTGTCTCATCAGCAGTCTTAACACCAACTTCAACGCTTTGAATAGTCTTTGAATTATCTTCTGTAACTTCCTTTGTTTGTGAAGCCCCCGAACTATCTGTTACTTTAATAGTAGCAGCAGTATCAGATGCAGAAACCAATTCAACAACATATTCATTTCCTTCAACATTAACTGTTTCAGAAGGGTTTGCATCACTAGACAAACTTAATGTCTGAGATGATTTCAACAATACAAGCTTTGTTGTTGTTGAAGCTCCCCCAACAGAATATGTTTGACCAAACATTGTTAATTCCTCTCCTAAAGAATCAGAATGTGTGAAATTAACATTTTCGTCAAAGTCAATAGATGCGTTATACACATACTGTGTAGATGCAGTTGTTCCAATTCCTATTCCAAATTGTGGATCATCATCATCAGATGGCTGAGCCGCATATTTAATCTTAGGATTACTACCTACAGTAATTCTCTGCTTATATCCAACCGTAGAAGATCCCTCAAATGTTCCATCTGCCAAAACAGTTGGCAAATTAGAATCAGTCAAAGTTTCTCTAACAGCATTCAATGATTGGTTCATCAATAAAGGAGAAGAACTTGTATAAAGTGCATAAGCTTCTCCACTAACAGATGTACTTGCTCCTGAACCACCTGATGCAGTTTGTGAAGCTAACTTAGCTTGCAAGTTTGTTGTTATATCAACAACAGCAGCAAGGTCCAATTCAGCTCCTGTACCACTACCATAAACAACAGCTACATTTGCATTACCTCCGTCCACGAATGGTGCAGGGTAATTTGCAGCAGCTGCAAGTGCAGCAGTACTTCCGATCATAGCAGCGCTAGCAAGAAGAGACGCTATTTTTCTAATATTTATCATATTTTATTTTAAACCTCCTTTCATTATTTTCTTTTCCTTGACAACCCCTCAGGGCACCTCTTAGAGGAGATTGTTTTAACAAACAACCCGTCAGTTAGCCGAACATAAACACGTCCAGCTATAAGCTAATAAGGTTAAACCTGTGAATCCAAAATTGATTTAAAAAGCTTTCTACCTCTTCTTCGTATAACCATTAAATTACCGAAGATACTTGTTAATTCCTTTATAAAGCTTGTGTTTTCACTAATAGTGACAACACAGTATTCCAGACATATACAAACCCCAATAATCATCATATCGGGTATTCCTACCCAGATAACTAGAGTTCCTTAGTTAAGCAAAACATATATATACACTACACACTTCTCGTATATATGGTATTTCTTACCCTATAAATAAAATGGCAGAAAAATCAAAAACAAGAGAGATAGTTATCGTCGATAAAGGTGGGACTTTTAATACTTTATTAAAAAAGTTCTCTCAAGAAAAGGAATCTTATGATTTTGAAGCTCTCTCTGCATTAAGAAAACTTCTAAGCAACGAAAAAGCTCGCTTGCTCCACACAATAAAGACAAAATCTCCAAAATCAATCTATGAATTAGCAAAAATCCTAAAAAGGGACTTCAAATCTGTGAAAGAAGACATCAAACTTTTGCAAAGATTTGGCTTTATTGATTTCATAGCTGAAAAAACAGGAAAACGTGAGAGACTAAGGCCTATTCTAACAATAGATACTCTCCACATCCAAATAAAAATCTAGGTACAAATTCTCAGAGATTCTACAAAACTGCCTCTTCCTAGCCCACTTGCTTCAGAAATAGGAATCTCTGCCCCAATAATGCTTCCAAGACAGTCTCCTTTGCTTACTTCCATAATGTCTTCTTTAGTAGAATTATCATCAAAATAAACCTTAAACACATAGGCTTTATGATAATCCTCAGGTCCAATGTTCCAACTAGAATCTAATACTTCTCTTACAGTCCCATTTAAGACATCACATGCACTCTTCCCATTTAAACACAAGCTCCCTTCATAACATTCTTGTACTAAACTCCCAATATCTTCAAAAGCAGGCTCAAAACTGATAGCACAATCACTTGTATACTGATTAAGACTTTCTAAAAATCCTATAATTTCCCTGCTATCTTGATCGTTTCCAACTCCTTTAGAAACAAAAAGTCCTAAGAAAACTAAAAACACAACTGCTACAAGAACTACAATCACAACAAATCCAACCATCTCTTCCTGTCCTTTCCTATTCCTCTCTTTCATTATCATTCTCCGATTCCCTCCCCTGATGCCAATATCCTACCTATCTCACACTTAAAATATCCTTTTTCTCCGCTTTGCTCCCATCTACACAAAGATACAAAATCCGAAAAAACGGCTCCACTGTCACCTTCCCCGATAATCTCTATTTTATTACAATCTGGATAGTTCTGTCTTGAACATTCTTCTTCTTCACTTGGAAAGACCCTTTCTACTGCTAAATAATCAAGATTCCAAAATCCATCATAAACTTGTCTTTCGCTTAACATTAATGTTTTATCAAGGTCAATACAATTACTACAATCACTGCTCGCCGTAAAAGAAAACTCCGGACTTCCTGCCAATTTCCTAACCAATTCTTTAGCCTCCTCTTCCTTAAGATCAACAGCCCCTTCTCTAACATCAGAAATTTTAATTTTAAAGAAAATCAAACTAACAAGAGCAAAAAATATCATTAAAGCAACTAAAACAAAGGCCATCTGCTGTATCTTTACCTGTCCTCTTCTCTTCACTCTCCTGTCCCTATTAGAATAGTTTACATCCAAGATTTTCATTTTGCCTCCTTATTTCATCACTTAAGAAATTTATTTCTCTCAATTCAAGACTTTCCCCCAGACTTTTAGTTTTATTAGAATAACTTATCAGATTGCCAGTTATTCTATCAGATCTACATCCTTTAACACTTAAGTAACTCCCTTTAGCAACATTCAACAAAGCTATCTCACTTGCTCTCCCCATCAATCTTTTAACTTGACAATTATATGTATCTGGACTTGACAAAATAGCCCCGTAAATTAAATCTCCCTCATAAAAAACAGTTTCAGTCCTTCTTTTCTTTTTCACACTTTTACTGTTTTCGTTAACATCAATATCACATCCACTATTTACAAAACAAACACTCTTACTTCCATCAGGACACTCGCCCACATCAGAAACAACAAACATATTTTCTAAACTTAAGTCATTAATATCATCTTCAACATCTAAATTTGGCTGAACAAAACAATAACTCTCTTTATCACTCCATAAAAATATAAGATCAGCTACTTTAAACGGCATTTCTAAAGGCTTTACAAAAATATTATAATTCTTTCCCTCACTTTCATCAGAAGAAAACAGATATTTATTATGAAAACTACTTGGCACTCCCGCTTCTTGCCATTCTTCCCCTATTCCTGATCTTGTACTTACACTTATCTGCTGACTTCCAAAATTTCCCCTATTATCACAAGAATTAAAAATTCTCGACTCAACAGGCATTATTATTTTAGCAGCTCTAGAAGTATCAAGCCCAGTTTCCAAAGGAGTTAATAAAATCCCAACTTCTTTTCCTATCTCTGTGTCTCTCTGTGTTCTATCCACCTCTATAAATTGAGTTGTAGCATAAATAGCAAGAAAGATAATCACAGCTCCGGCAATAATAGAAAACATCCAGCCAAAACTCATCTCAAAACCACGCTTATTTATTCTTCTCATTTTCAAATACTCTTCTTTACTTTCACTAAAGCATCTTCTGCTTCTTTTTCCAATCTAACTTTTAATTCCTCAATGTCTGTTTCAATACAGAAAAATCCTTCAATATCAACATGTTCAAGAACATTATACGCAGCATCCCCATCACAAGCTTTCTCTAAAGGATGAAGAAAAATATTTGTCTTATTAGAAACATAAACTAACTCATCAATTTCTTGTCTTATCTCCTCACTTTTCTCATCTATCCCTGTCTTCTGCAAACTTCCAAAACAAAAATATTCTATCCCTTGTAAAGAATCAAGAGAAAAATCTCCTCTATAAATAGTGGATTTCCAAGCTTTATCTACTTCCCCTTCCAAATCCTCATAGAAAAATCCTATTTCAGAACACTTATTAACACTCAAAAAAAAGTTGGTAACATAAATCCCTACAGCAACAATTGCAATTATGACAATTATTGAAAATATCATCCCAAATCCAATTTGGAACTGACCCTTTCTGCTCCCCACACCTCTTATTCCCATTATCTAACTAGAAAAATATACTAATTAAACCTTTTTCTCTACAACTATAAATTATAAAAAGCTCTCTTTATAGCTAAAAAAATGATAGCTGTAAGAAATTCTATTTCTGCCGATTATGAAAAAAGACCAATTCATCCAGATGTCACAAAAACTTTGAATAAGATGGCTGAGTATAGGAGAAGACATGGCCGAGGTGAAATTAGTGAAGCAGGTTTCATGGCTAGATTCATAAGGGATGCTGCTATTCCTTTTGGACACGCGGACAGATTTTTATTTACAATGGCCTTTAGAAGGGATAATGGATCAAACTCTCGCAGAACTAATCTACTTCACAAGTTTGGAGGGATAGGCACTCTATCTATGAAATACTTAATAGATTACCCGCTTGCCGGTTTTCTTATATATCAAACTTATCAACTTTTCACTTAAACCTTACTTTCCCAAACCTTTCAATGTTCCAGAAACTTTACCAACTTTGATATCTTCTTTACAAAGCTCAAAGGCCCCTTTGACTGCATTCACAGATTTTCTCTCAACAGCTAGTATAGTCTTTCCTCTCCCAGAAACAAAAATAGGTTTTGCCTTTGCCCATCCTAGAATTCCAATGTAGTCAAGAATAACTTTCTCTACTTTATCTTTTCCCGCATCTTTCCCAGACAAAAGTAAATATCTTCTATGTATCTTTTCAGACGCTTTTATTTTAGGTTTCATTTTATTCAATTAATAATTGTCTTATTAGCAATATCATTAATCGTATCTTTAACTATATTACTTTCCAAAGCAAATCCAAGTCCTTCTGCTCCTCCTCCTCCTATCTTAAAGTTATTAATCCCAACAACTTCTCCCTGAGCATTAATCAAAGGCCCTCCAGAATTCCCAGGATTAAGAGAAACATCTGTTTGTATATAATCATCTCCTCCGCTAGGCCCATCTCTATCCACTGCAGAAACAATTCCTTCTGTAACTGTAAAGCTCAGCCCCAAAGGATTTCCTACAGCAATAACTTTATTTCCAACCTTTATATCTTCAGAATCTCCAAGAATAAGCTCATCATATTCTCCTTCTTCTATCTTCAACAATGCAATATCTTTTCCGACATCAGAGCCAATAAGTCTAACCCGATAAACTTTATTACTATAAGCAATAACATTTGCAGCACTCGCTCCAGAAACAACATGCTGATTAGTGACAATATACCCTTCATCTGAAACAATAAATCCTGTTCCAGCAGCCTTATCTGTAACAACACTAACAACTCCCTTAACAACTTGTTGAACAATTCCTGAAAAGTCTTCCTGACTTGATTTCAACAAACTTATCTCTTTATTCAAACTTTCTTCCTGTTCAGAAATAGCATCAGTAATAGTGTTAAATTCTTCCTGGTAGACAGAATTATACTCATTCAATCTTTCCAAAACAAAAGTTTGTAAATCAATCTTAGTCTTCTTCATTTCATCATCTAATTTCGCATCTAATTGTGCAACTTGCCCAACAATAACTGTAAAACTCACTATTTGTATAACTACAACAATCACAACTAAACTATAAAGAATATTTCTGTGCTTTTTATGCTCTTTATGAATTCCTTCAATAGGCATATTTCAAATTATGAAATAAGATATAAATAGTTATTGTTTACCTTGTTTCTTTTTACAAAAACATTAAATACTCTTTTCAATTAATTTTAATAACAATCCAAAGGGAGATGAGAAATGGCAACAAAAAAGACAATTTCCAAAAGCGCTGTTCCAACAGGAGTAAAAGTAATTTCAGTACTATATTACATCGGAGTAGTTATAGCCTTAATAGCAGGAATAGCTTTAATCGCAGGATCTGCTAGTATAGCTAGTATAATTCCATTTGGAGCAATTGGGGCAAGCTTATTCGTTGTAGGAGGGATAATATTAATAGCATTCGCAGGTTTGGGATTCTTTATCGGACGAGGTCTGTGGAAAGGACAAAACTGGGCTAGGATAGTTGTAATAATTCTATCAGTCTTAGGAATACTTTCAGCATTAAGTGGAATGATTCAAGGAGAAGTTTTAGGAAACTTACTCGGTTTAATAATCCACGGAGTAATAGGTGCATATCTACTCTTCAACAAAGCAGTAAAAGCAGCATTTTAATTTTTTTTCTTTTTTTACAAATCTATTTAAACAACATTTTTCTCTAATCTATATTAACAAAGAGGTAATAGAATGTCTGTGAAAATACATACAATTGGAGGTTATGACGAAGTTGGGAAAAACATGACTGCCTTAGAGATTGGTGAAGACGTCTTCCTCTGTGATGATGGAATCTTTCTTCCAGCAATAATTGGCGTTCAAGAAAGAGAAAAAGAACCAACTGAAAGAGGAATGAGGCGTCTCGGAGCTCTGCCAGACGATCTTTATCTTTCAAAGAAGAATCTTCAAGGAAATGTAAGGGCAATAATGCCTTCACACGCACATCTTGATCACATAGGAGCAATTCCTTACAATGCTTCAAAATATAAAGCTCCAGTATTGGGAACTCCGTACACAACAGAAGTTCTAAAAGTATTAATGGCAGACAATCAACAAGGCATATCAAACAGAATAATCCCTGTAAAACCAAATTCTTTTGAAACTATAAAAGGAAAAAAACATTCTTACAAAATTGAATTTGTTAATACAACTCATTCAACTTTACAAAGCGCAATGATTGCTGTGCACACTCCTGATGGCATCATACTCTATGCAAACGATTACAAATTAGACAACACTCCAGTGATGGGGGACAAACCAAACTACAAGCGTCTTAAAGAATTATCAAAACAAGGAATAAAAGCCCTGATAGTTGACTGTTTATATGCGCCCGACGATAGAAAAACCCCAAGTGAAAAAATTGCTCGTGGTCTTTTAGAAGACGTTTTCTTCACAACAGACAATAGAAATTCTGGAATGGTTATAACAACATTCTCTTCCCACATAGCAAGATTAAAAAGCATTGTAGAATTTGGAAAAAAACTTAACCGTGAAGTCTTATTTTTTGGACGCTCACTAAGTAAGTATGTTATGGCTGCAAGAAATATCGGAAAAGCACCTTTCTACAACGATGTTAAAATATTTACATATAGAAAACAATTAGAAAAAGCTATGAGAAGAGTAAATAAAGAAAAGAAAAAATATCTCGTTGTCTGCACTGGACATCAAGGAGAACCAGGATCAATCTTAGACAGAATTTCCAGGAGTCAACTCCCATTAAATCTTTCTAGCGATGACCAAATTATCTTCTCAAGTAAAACAATCCCAACTCCAACAAATGAACTAAGCAAGGAAGAATTAGTAAGACGTCTTAAAAGAAAACAAGCTAGAATATTTGACAATGTTCACGTCTCTGGACACGGAGGGCGTGAGGATTTACGAGATTTAATAAAATTAACTTCCCCAGAACATGTAATTCCAAGTCATGGAGATCTTAAAAAAACAAGAGCCGGAGCAGATCTCGCAGTGGAAATGGGCTACAAAATGAACAAAACGGTTCATTTAATGGCTAATGGAAAATCCCTCCTGCTAAAATAAAAAATAAAATGGTACAGGAAGAAATCATAGCCGGAATGAAAAACGCAATAGAACGCGGAGAAAGTTTAGAATCTGTAGTCCAATCTTTTGTCAATGCAGGATACAATTCTTATGAAGTTCAACAAGCTGCTCAACAAATTTCTTCAGGAGCCTCAACAATAATTCAGCCAATCCAAACTTCACAGGCACAAGCAGAGCAAAATCCACAGACACAACAAGCCAAGATCAAACAACAACCTCTCCAAACACAAGCCCATCAAACTCAACAACCAATCCAAACAACTTCAACTTCTTCAAATAAAAAAACAAAAAAATCAGGAAAAAAATGGGCAATAATTCTTTCCTCAATCTTAGCTATTCTAATAATCTTATTAATAATAACTCTTTTCTTCAAAGATAAAATTCTAAGTGCTATATCTTAATCCTCTTAAGATGATTTACTCTCCCTCTGAAGATTCATATCTCTTATCTTCAGTTTTGAAAAAGCTCTGCAAAAACAAATCCGTTCTGGATATCGGCTCTGGATCTGGCATTCAAGCAGAAACAGCCATGAAATCTGGTTGTTCTACAATTCTCACAACAGATATAAATCCAGAATCAATAGCTCTTCTCAAAAAAAAGAATCTCCCTACAATTCTTTCTGACCTTTTCTCCAACCTCTCTAAATCCCAGAAGTTCGATATAATCGTTTTCAATCCTCCTTATCTCCCTTTAGACAATAAAGAGCCTAAGGAAAGTAGATTAGCAACAACAGGAGGAAAACAAGGAGATGAAATAATTCTCAAATTTCTCAAACAAGCCCCTCCCTATCTGACACAAAAAGGATTCATCTTACTGTTAACTTCTTCTCTAACTCCCAAAGAAAGAATAAACAAGTTACTCTCCTCTCTCTCCCTAAAAAAATCTCTTCTTGCCAAGAAAAAATTATTCATGGAATCTCTTCATGTCTGGAAAATCCAAAACGCTTAAAAACCTCTTTTTCTCTCAATTCAAATGGACACATCAGGAATAATAAAAGCATCTCAGTTAGAGGCAAGGCTCAAAGAGCTTCAAGAAAACCTTGAATTTGTAGATTCTCAAATCATAGAATTAGAACAATTTTCAGGAAGCATAAAAGCTTTTGGTGAATCTGTCTCCAAAGAAAAAGAGATAATGGCTTCAATTGGAAAAGGAGTTCATGTCCCAGCTGAAATCAAAGGTTCAGACTTACTGGTTGAAGTCGGTGCTGGCATTGTTTTGAAGAAAAGTCCAGAACAAACATTAGAAGTAGTAAATTCACAATTAGCAAGAATTAAAGAAGCAAGAATAAATCTTCTTTCTGAAACAGATTCAACAAGATCAGAATTCTTTTCATTAGTTCAAGAATTAGAATCTGTAAACAAATAAATATATAAGCCAACTCATTCTTTCTACTTTGTAAAAGAGAGGAATTGAAAATGTTTGAAATGCTTATTAATCCAAAAAAGGCTGAAAGAAGGCCATGGGAGATGTTTTTTGTAGGTGCCTTCTATGCATCCATCGCCCTTTTATTAGTAAATTGGATATTTGCACAAGACGCCGTCTTATCCAAAAGAGCTGGAATACTAGTTGTTACATTTACTGTAATGTTTTCAATGCCTTTTATATATTACACAATAAAGTTAGAAGAAAAAAGAATTTCCCAATCTTTTTCATCTCTTAAACTCTTATCAGATCACAAAAGAGCAATTTACGCTTTCATGTGGCTCTTCTTAGGTTTCGTAGTTGCTTTTTCATTTTGGTATTCATTATTACCTACAACAGAAAGTTTTCAAGCCCAAATAGAAACGTATTGTCTTATAAACCGGCCGTCCGGCTTTGAGGGATGTATAGATCAGTATACAAAAAAAGATTTTTCCAGCACAACAGGATTTCTGACAGCTAAAGAACGTTTGTTTCTCATATTTACAAATAATATGTCTGTCTTACTCTTCACGTTATTATTTTCTCTTGTATTTGGTGCAGGGGTAATCTTTGTTCTAGCATGGAACGCATCGGTGATAGCGGCAGCCATAGGAATATTTACAGACTCACAACTTTCGGCACTGCCGATAGGCTTGGCAAGATTTATGATTCATGGAATTCCAGAAATAGCATCCTATTTCATAGTCGCCTTGGCCGGAGGCATAGTCTCGATAGCAGTTATAAGACATGAAGTAGGAACTCCAAACTTCTGGCATGTCTTACATGATTCTATAAATCTATTAATTCTATCTGTAGTAGTCTTATTTGTAGCAGCATTAATAGAAGTTTTCGTTACTCCAATGTTTTTCTAAGGAATCTTTAAATACCTCTATCTTATCATTTGATAATAGATAAAATGGATGAAGAAACAATTTTACAGCAAAGAAAGGAAAAAGTAATCCTAAATTTAAAAAAAGGATATAATTGGATTTTCTATGTAATCTTAGCAGCAATCGTTTTCATCGCATTCAAAATAAGAACTCTTAATCTCCCAAGACTAAGAGACTCAACAACTGGCGGATGGGCTTTAGGTCCAGATCTAGATCCTTGGCTTTTCACAAGATACGCAAAAGAAATTGTTGAGACGGGCACATTGTCTGTAATTGACATGATGCGTTACGTCCCTATAGGATATGAAACAAAAAGAGAGCTTCTTCTTCATCCATATCTAATGGCTTGGTTTCATAAAATAGCAGTTTTATTCGGTTCAGAATCCGTAGTACAATCATCTGCACTTTATCCGGCTTTCATGTTTGCTTTAACTGTAGTTGCTTTCTTCTTCTTTGCAAGAAAAATCTTTATAGATCGTCTAGGAGAAAGAAATTCAAATATAATTGCTTTGATAGCCTCAGTTTTCTTAAGTATAATTCCCATTCTTTTACCAAGAACAATTGCAGGAATCCCTGAAAAAGAATCTGCTGCATTCTTATTTCTGTTCTTAGCGTTTTACCTCTTCCTCTCAGCATGGAAATCTGAGAAATTAAAATCTCAAATAACTCTTGGAATTCTGTCTGGACTTGCAACAGCAGCAATGGGATTAATTTGGGGAGGTGTCGGTTTTATATTCTTTACAATAGGTCCATTTATTCTAGTCACTTATTTCTTAGGAAAACTGAATAAAGGAAGAATCCTCGTCTCTCTCACATGGCTCATCTTTGCTCTAGGTGTAATGAGTCCCTTCGCTACAAGATATTCAGTTCTTGGATTATTAACTTCAACTTCAATAGGTCTTGGAGTTGCGGCTTTAGTCTCTGCAGGAATAGAAAAAACTCCAATAATAAGAAAAATTAAACAAATAGATAACCCTCTTTTACAGAAGATTCCTTCAAAAGCATTAGCGTTTTTTGTAACTATAATTATAATTGTTATAGCATTATCAATATTCATAAGGCCAACATTTGTTATAGATGAAATAAATGGATTAACTCGAACTCTTATAAATCCTATAACTGACCGTCTTGGAGTCACAGTAGCAGAAAATAGGCAACCTTTCTTCACAGAGTGGAGTTCAAGCTTTGGTCCAGTAATAAATGGATTTCCAATATTCTTTTTGCTATTTCTTGCAGGATCTGGATATTTGTTCTATTCAATGTTAGGAGTCTTATCAAGAAAGGAAAAAATTCTTGGAACTCTTGGATACATAACGTTCCTATTCGCTTTAATTTTCAGTAGATATGCTCCTTCTTTCATCTCAGCAACAGATACACAAGGGATGCTTGTAAGAAATATATATTTCCTTTCAGGATTTATATTTATAGCAGCCTTTTCAATATATCAATTATTTATAACATTCAAATTAGAAAAAGAAGATAAATCTTATGAGTACTCTTCTGTTATTCCTTCACTATTACTCTCAATAGTACTTTTCCTAACTTTAACAGTAGGAAATGAAAACGGAAAATATCTTCTTAATGGAACAAACCCTGTAAGTCTATTTGTCTATCTCTCTGGCCCATTGATATTATTTTTCTTCTTAGCGAAAAAAGGTCTTGATGATTATGGAAAAACAAACCTTTATTCAGCCTCTTTTGCAATAATATCCGGATTGTTATTCATCAACGCAATTATCTTAAGCTTTTCTTGGATCTATTACCTCGTAGGGGTTCTTTTAATTCCATTTGCTATTCTAACCTTAATAGGTATAATGAAACAACATGAGTTCTCCGAAATAGACTTAGGAATAATAATGCTTTTCATATTCTTCTTCTTGAGTATTGTTACTGCAAGAGGAGCAATCAGAATCACAATGGTGTTAGTTCCTTCAGCAGCAATAATAGCGTCCTACTTTATCGTTTCAAGTTTTAACAAAGCTCGTCGTGTCAAGTCACAAGGGAGAAAAATAATCGCCTGGGCTTTAGTCTTGGTAATAATTTGGGCAGCATTAGTATCTGCAAATAGCTTTTATAAAACAACAAAATCCCAAGCAGAGAATTTTGCTCCTGGAAGTTATAATTTCCAATGGCAGAGAGCAATGTCTTTCGTTAGAGAAAATACACCAGAAAACGCCGTCTTTGGACATTGGTGGGATTATGGTTATTGGATTCAATCAATAGGAGAAAGAGCAACTGTCTTAGACGGAGGAAATGCTGTAGGTTATTGGAATCATCTTATGGGACGTCACGCTCTTACAGGCCCTGATAATCAAATAGCTTTAGATTTCCTATTCGCACATGGAACAACTCATTTCTTAATAGATTCAACAGATATAGGCAAGTACGGAGCCTTCTCTTCTATTGGCTCTGACGAAAACTTTGATAGAGCAAGCCAAATTCCCGTTTTCCATAGAGACAATAGTCAGACAGCAGAATTAAGCAATTCCACAGTCATGGCATATAACGGAGGATTCCCAGTAGAATCTGATATATTATATGAGTTAAACGGACAAAGAATCTTCTTACCAGCAGGAAAGGCAATAATAGCAGGGATATTGGTATCAAGATCTTCTGACACAAACGTAATAATTGAACAGCCTCAAGCAGTATTCTTTTATCAGAATCAAAGATACAATTTACCAATACGTTATGCCTTCGATTCCGAATTCAGAGACTTCGGTTCTGGAGTAGAATATGGATTCTACCCAATACCAAGGATTTCAACAAACGATCAAGGAGGACAAATAGAGGAAGACGGCGCCCTATTATTCCTTTCAGATAGAACCGTAAAATCACAGTTAGCTCGTTTATATCTATATAAAGAAAATAATCCCAACTTCAAACTTATCAATTCTCAAGATGACCTATTTGTTGAGCAAGTCAAAGCAAGTACTCCAGGATTCTCCCATGATGTTGTATTCTTCCAAGGAATAAGGGGCCCAATCAGAATATGGGAAATAAATTATCCTCAAGGTATGGAAGTAGATGAAAGTTATCTACAGACTTCGTTCCCAGATCCTGAGCTAGCAGCAGCAAACTAAAATGCCAAACACAATATTATTAACTCCAATTTTAGTAAGTTTTTTAGTTACATTACTTTTTATCCCTTACTGGATAAAAAGAGCAAAACTAGTCGGTCTAACAGGAAAAGATGTTAACAAAAGTAAAAAAGAAGTAGTATCAGAGTCAGGAGGAATAACTGTTCTCGCAGGATTTGTTTTTGGAGTTCTTATTTATGTAACTTCTTTAACTTTTTTATTAAAAGTAGAAGAAAACACAGTAAAGATCTTTGCTCTCCTCAACGTCATAATCATCGTTTCATTAATCGGATTTGTAGATGATATTTTCGGATGGAAAATCGGTTTAAACAAAAAAACAAGGTTTCTAACAATTTTACTAGCTTCAATTCCTTTAATCGCTATAAATGCAGGAAGAAGTATAATCTCTCTTCCATTTAACGGACAAACAGATTTAGGAATATTCTATCCTTTGATATTAATACCTCTAGGAATCGCAGGAGCAACATTAGCATTTAATATGCTCGCAGGCATGAATGGTCTTGAAGCAGGCCAAGGAATAATTTTACTAAGCGCATTAGCAATTGTCTCTTACTTTACAGGAAGTCCATGGTTAGCAGTAATCTCCCTTTGTATGGTTGCCTCTCTTGTTTCATTCCTAATCTTCAACTTTTATCCAGCAAAGGTTTTCCCAGGAGACTCTTTAACATATTCCGTAGGTGCCCTAATAGCAATAATTTCTATTCTTGGAAGTTTTGAAAAAGTAGCAGTATTCTTCTTCATTCCTTACATACTCGAAGTTATAATAAAATCTAGAGGAAAACTAAGAATAGAATCCTTCGCTCTTCCAAAATCTGACGGTTCTCTAGCCTTAAAAAATCCAAAAATACATAGTTTAACTCATCTATCAATTTATTTAATGCAGTCACTAAAGATAAAACCAACTGAAAAGAAAGTTGTCTACTCAATTTGGGCATTCCAAATAATTATAATCGTTCTAGGCTTCATAATATTCAAACAAGGAATCTTTCTAAATTGATAAAATGATAAAATTAAACCGCACTTTACTATCAGGAAGTTTCATCTTGCTAATAGCTTTCAATATCTTTGCTATTCTTAATTTCATCTTCCAATTCAGTATGGCAAGATTTTTATCAATTGTAGATTATGGAATTTTAGCAACTCTTTTCTCTATAATTTACATTCTTTCAATTTTCACAGAATCAATTCAAACGGTATTAACAAAATATTCTGCATCTGTCTCTGACAAGTCAAAGTTAAAAAATCTATTTAAGAGATCTTCAAGAATCGCTTTAAAAGTTTCAGTATACGCATTCGTTATTTATGCAGTACTTTCAATCTTTCTATCAAACGAAAAGTTCCTAAATATTCCTTATTCCATCTTGATTCTAAACGGCTTATTTATCTTTGGGGCATTTTTCATGCCAATAACGAGAGGTTTAATGCAAGGAAGAAAAATGTTCAAATCTCTCGGTTTCAACATGGTTTTGGAATCTGCAGTAAAATTAGTTGTGGCCATATCTTTAGTTCTAGCCTTAACACAAACATGGAAACTCTATGGAGCAATAGCATCAATTCTAATAGGGGCAGCAGTAGCATACCTCTTTTCTTTATATTCTCTAAAAGATATCTTAAGATCTAAGGAAAAAAACGCAAACACAAAAGAAATTTATAATTATGCAGGGCCCGTATTCTTCGTAACTCTCATCATTGTAGTCTTCTATTCCCTTGACATCATTCTAGCAAGAATGTTCTTGTCCGAAATCCAAACAGGATATTACGCAATTGCTTCTGTTCTCTCAAAAGCAATTTTCTGGGGAACTCTTCCAATAAGTAAGGCAATGTTTCCTTTAACAGCAGAAAATAACAAAAAGAAAAAGGACAAAAACGTTTTTTCTTCATCTATCTTAATCCTTTCAGTATTAATTGCAATAGGCATAGTAGCTTTCTACTTCCTTCCTGATTTAGCAGTAAGGATTTTCGCAGGCCGTTATATCCCTGAATCCGCAGGAATACTATTTTATTTAGTTCTTGCCACTTCTCTAGTCTCATTCGCAAATCTTAACCTTCTCTATAAACTCTCCATAGGAAAAACAAAGGGATACCTCCTTCTCATAATATTCATCGTAATTGAGGTATTTTTGATGTGGTATTTCTCAGGATCCTTGATTCAGTTCTCTTTGGCCTTTCTCACTAGTTCCGCAATCTTTTTATGGGGCTCTATTGTACTTTTAAGTAGATGAAACTGGCAATAATCATACCTGCATACAATGAAGAAGCTCGGATAGGCACAACTCTCTCTGGTTATACTAAGCGTTTTGAATCTCTTAGAAAAGAAAAGAAACTTGATTACAACATTCTTGTAGTAATAAACAACACAAAAGATAACACAGAAAAGATAGTAAAATCCCATATAAAACTCAATTCCCGAATATCATATTTAAACCTAGTAAAAGGAGGAAAAGGATATGCTACAATTGAAGGATTTAAGTCAGCATTATCCCAAGACTTTGATCTAATAGGCTTTGTAGATGCAGATATGGCTACATCTCCTGAAGCGTTCTACTATCTAATTGAACATCTGGGCTCCGCAGATGGAGCAATAGCAAATCGTTATTCTAAAAAATCAAAAATAACCCCAGCATTTTCTTTCAGAACATTAATTGTTGCAAAAGTTTTCCATACTCTTGTGCGCAGCCTATTCTTTCTCCCATACAGAGATACGCAATGCGGTGCAAAAGTCTTCAATAAGAAAGCAACAGAAACAATAGTAGAAAAAGTAAAAATGTCTCAATGGGCATTCGATGTTGAACTTCTATATCATTTGTACTCTTCAGGATTCAAAATAAAAGAACTTCCCACAATCTGGCAAGAAGTAGAAGGATCAAAATTAGATTTAAAAAAAGCTTCAATACAAATGCTCTTTTCAATTCTCCAATTAAGAGTAAGATATTCTCCTTTCAGGAGAATCTTGCAGCCAATTAAACCTCTCTCTGACTACATTTGGAACAAAGTAGGTTAAAATGGTCAAACAAAAAACAAAGTTAACAATAACAATTCCAACATTCAACGAATCCCAAGATCTTCCTATCTGTCTATCTGCGATAGCAAATCAAACCCTATCAAAACAAATAGAAGTAATAATTGTTGATAATTACTCTACTGATGACTCTATAAAAATTGCTAAATCTTTCTCCAAAAAATTAAATATAAAGATCATAATGAATAAGATCAAAGACGCAGAAGTTAGCAAACTTCTAGGTTTTCAAAACTCTGATTCCGAATATTTCATGTATCTTGATGCTGACATGACTTTCTCCTCCCCAGACTTCGTAGAAAAAATGCTTCTCCCTTTAGAAACAGACAAAACAATCTCTTCAGTTCTTTGTCAATTCATAGTTAACCGTTCTCATTCCCCATTAACACGTGCCCTTTCTTACGATGAATTCCAACGAGATCCCATCTTCAAATACTTCACAATCTCTGTCTCTGACATTGTCTCCAAAAAAAACAAAGACTATTGGCTTTTGGAGGCCGACAAACATTCAGTTCCCCCCCAATCTTTAATGATCTACAGAAAATCCCTAATCCAAGAGTACGCGAAAACTCAAAAACAGCTTATAGATAATGAAATCCCTGCAGTTTT
This sequence comes from Candidatus Pacearchaeota archaeon, assembly GCA_002688015.1. Taxonomy (GTDB): domain Archaea; phylum Nanobdellota; class Nanobdellia; order Pacearchaeales; family GW2011-AR1; genus ARS1309. The sequence continues at coordinate 175 of NZBT01000001.1, read as the reverse complement.
AGTAGATCAAGGACACACAAAATTTGCTTTCGTCCCATCCGCTGGAGTCTACCATTTTCTTCTCCGTTCCCTATCAGAACTTTGGAGAAAGCGCGTTAGGAATTTAGAAAGAACATATTATCCTAACATCTCCGAAAGAAAATACAAATGGATAAACTGGAAAAAAGACTTTCCC